>CAJWSW010000001.1 GCA_913046035.1 uncultured Alphaproteobacteria bacterium
CGAGTTCTCCGCATTTTTTGGCTGGGATGAAAGCGCACTTTTTCTGCTCTTTTTGACGCCTCCCCTACAAACAGAAGTCGAATGTCTAGAATGTCATCGCCATGATAAATGCCAAAACTTTCGGCGGCCCATCGCTTCATATTCCAGTCTGGATAGGCTTCAAAAATTTGGCCTGACGGTCGCACATCCTCGATAAGGTCTAGTCTGTAGTTGGCAGGTCGACCTTGACGTGACGCGACTAAATACCCAAATCGGCCAAATAATAGTCCGAGGGGGTTGACCTTCCGCCAACTGGCGCGCGGCCGCCCCTGTGTCCGATAGCGGATTTCAAGCTTCTCGAACCCTTGGATTGCGCGCTCGAAGATTGGCATATGCGCCTCATTGGCGCGGGTGCGGGGACCGGTGCGGCCGATGTGGGCCGTGCGAGCGATGAGCTCCTCCTCGTCAATTGCTAAATGATTGGACAACGGTTTTTGGTTAGCTAGAAGTTTTGCCAGCGCTCGCGATGTGATGCCATCGGAAAGTGTCTGCAGATGCCGCTCAAGAGCACTCCGTTCTGACTGCTGTAAATTGAGCAAAAATCCCGGCAGTTCAGCCTGTAGCTGCCATCGTTTAGTAAGATGATGGTCACTCTCTAGTCGACTAGGTTCTACCTTAAGACCCAGATCAAGCAGGCCGTTGAGCATTCGTTCCACCGTTTTTCGGCTGCGGCCTGTTCGTTCCATTAGTTGCTCTATGGTCAGGCCAAGGGAGCTGACCTGAAGCTCCAAGGCTAGATCAAGCATATCTTGCATTTTGCCGTACGCCATAACGTAAACCCCTTTTATCTCTTTATAACCCGGAAAATGACGACAAAGGATTATATTCTTTCATCATCGGAAAAGACAAAAGACATCGCAAACGAAGGGATAATTTTATGCATACCGATTTTTTGCCGACCCAGAAAATTCCTGTAAGCCAGCTTTACGCTTGGAATAGCCGACGCGCAGTGCCGCTGGATATAAGTCTTTGCAATAGAGGTTGCGTTATTCGAGACCGGTTTAGTGGCACCGCTTTCTTGGCGTCTACCGACGATCAAGGCTACATCCGAGGCGCAACGTTGTTTGCTGAAACTCGTGACCATTTGGCTCACGGCATCTTGTCAGAGATTACGGGGTGCAAATGGATTAATGAATACTCTCGTGAATGGCCACACTATCGTTGCTGGACCGAAGCAGAACGAGATGCGCATGCTCTCGCCGTAGCTGCGGATCTCGCTGAAGACCGTGCTGAAGCTGACGGAATTTCTATCGAGGAGGCTTTCGCTATCGAATACCGTGTAGTTTACGATATGCATCCTGTCGCGATTGCCGACCGTAGGGTCGCCGCCTGATTTCTGTAAAATAGTGTTTCATCGATTTAAGAATTTTGTGGTTTTAGGAGTGAAGTGGGAGCGGATGGACGATAACACATAGGCATATCGGGATCTGCGCCAGTGCGCTGTCTCAGCGTTTTAAGAATGCGGGCGCTTAATACCTTAATAAACTCTGGCTGGACCCTTACAGATTAATGCGACTATTCGCCTTGTATATAATTGTATGACCACTTATCGGATCTGCAGCATTAGCTTCCCCCGTAAATGCCTGCTTTCGCTAATTTTTTGCGCTTCCACGGCGTTCTTCAGGTCAAAAATCTGTAATTGGGGCACCGTGACCACGCCCTGTTTTAGTAGATCGGCAACCCGTTCCATATAATGTCTATCGCGACCTACCACGGGGCGCAACGATTGCACGTCGTCTCGCGTGGGCTCTGGTGATTTCATTCCCGAAGCAATAAATGCCGCACGTCCGCCGGGTTTTAAGATGTTGAATGATTTAATACCGGTGTCGCCACCGACCGTCTCGAAAACAGCATCGCAGTCGGAGACGGCTCTGGTGAAGTCAACGGCGTTGTAGTCAATGATTTCATCGGCGCCCAATCCACGAACGTATTCATGGTTGTGCTCGCTAGCAGTGGTTACTACATAAGCGCCAATATGCTTTGCCAGCTGGATTGCGAACCCTGCGACGCCGCCGGCACCACCTTGGATTAGGATCTTTTCCCCTGTCTTCAGCTTTAGGGTTTCTTCTATTGAGATAATAGCCGTTAGACCTATTAACGAAACGGCGTCAATATCAATATGTGCAAGCTCAGCGGGTTTTTTTGCTAACACAGCCGCCTTTGTCGCGACTTTCTCGCAATAGGTGCCTTCTTGGCCGACCGGCAATACCCCAAATACTTCATCTCCGACTTCAAAGTCGGCGCCGGCGCCGACCTCTGTAACCACACCAGAGAAATCCCGGCCGCAGACATACGGAAAGAAAGCAACAGGCGCGTAAGAGCCCTGCCGGACCTTCCAGTCAGCGCCATTTATGCTTGCTGCATGGATGTCAGCAACAATCTCGCCATCGCCGGCCGTTGGATCCGGCAGATCACCGTATTTCAATACTTCGGATCCGCCATGTTCATCGAAATAGACTGCTTTCATTCTGTCTTGTTCCTATAATTGGCTTGAACGCTAGTTTGCTCGCAGGTTCAATCTGCTGTCAGATATTCACGCCTCACCGTAAGCGGTTTGATAAAATTAAGCGTAAAATTATTCTATGGCCAATGGTACACGATGTCATCGATCTTGCTTGGAGACAAAAGAAACCCTGCAGCCGAACTGAGCAGCAGACGCACGACCCTAGTACTTAAGTACACGAAATATTTTTGACCAAGGCTAAAGAATAGTCCTAGGTTAGGCTCACATGCTGAGAAACAAGTTGTAAGCGCATGTCTGATGACTACGAAACCGGTGTTATTACTGATCTGACAATGCACGAAGCTATTCGGCAGCAGGTATTACAGGTTCTGGAAGACTCTGATATGACGGAAACCCAAAAGCAGCAAATTTTGGTGGCGCTGAGCTGTCCGTGCTGTGGCGGCACTGGCATGTCACTCAGTATTCCTTTAGATAACTCGAAGCCGGTATTTTAGTGAAATAGCCCCTGTGGGGGGTAGATTTTTTAATCAAAATGGTGTGTCGCCTTCAATGCCGACACGGCGTAACAAACGACGTTCGTCACTTGGGAAGTTTGTGCGCGCGTGTTGGGTGCAACGATTATCCCAAAACACTAGGTCCTCACGCTTCCAGACATGTTCGTATACGTGCTCGCTGCGCTCAGCATGGGCGAATAGGATCTCCAGGAGGGCCTTGCTCTCGTTTGCCGGAAGACCCACAAGTTCTTCGGTCATTAAACGATTTACGTAAAGTGCTTTTCGGCCGGTCTCAGGGTGTGTGCGGACGACCGGGTGCTCGGCGAACGGTGCTGAGCTGCGGTTGTAGGAAGCCTTTTTAACTGAGGTCTCGTAATCGTATGCGTGTACTGCCTTAAGGTTGGAGATCTTAGATTTAACAGCTTCACTGAGGGAATCGTATGCCTGATACATATTTGCAAACAGCGTATTTCCGCCAGTCGACGGAACCTCCTCGGCATAGAGCAGTGCGCCGAGGAGAGGTTTTTGGAGAAATACTGAGTCTGAATGAAACATCAACTCGCCGTCGGGCAGGGCCCCGATGGGTTCACCGTTTTCCCGCACATTGCTGATTACCATCAGGCGACGATCTCCACCATCTTTGCGCAAAGCTGACCGCGCGCCGATTGTCGGGCCGAAGTGCTGCGCAATTCCAATTTGGGTGTCTTCGGATATCTTGCCGCAGCGAAACACCAGTACCAGGTATTTTAATAGTGCTTGACGTAAACTGGCGACCATTTCTGCAGTTAACCGATGGTTGAAGTTGATGCCGCGGATTTCGGCACCGCAGACCGGTGATAGCGGTTTTAGAGAGTATTCCGACATTGATTTAAAATTCCATCGTCTCTTCCGAAATTCGCGGTGTCAGTTCTGGTATTTTAGTCGATAGGATCAACGGTCCGAACCCCCACCCTCGGCATCAGAAATATAGGCTGGATGTGGGACCGGCTGTTGGACACCGGGCTGTGGCAACGAGTTATTTGCAAAAGCCCCTATAGTTTATCGTATTCGGGAATGAATTCTGACATATCAATATCCTCGTTCCCCGGAACATAAATTTCGGCTGGGTAGTTGTCTTTGCGGGTCGCATCAATCCCCATCTTAGTCACCAAATGCGATCCAGCTTTCGGGTCATAAGATGCCGGGTCAAGTGGTGAGCCTTTGGCGTAGGGCACCATGAATATATCGCGATCAGCTCGAACGCGGGTGGCAATTGCATGCATAACTTCGGTATCGCTTGTAATGTCGACGTCGTGATCAACTACAATTGCAAACTTAAGAAACGGGTCAGTAACAAAGGCGGCCATGGCTGCAGCCTTCGCTTCACCCTCAATTTTGCGGTCAATGGCAATATAACAACTAAACCTAAAACGACCGGATCGCGGCATATGTACGCCAGTGACGGTGCCGCAGGCGATCTTTACTGTGTCCTCGATAGCAGTCGATCGGACAACGCCAGACAAAAGCAAGTTGTCTGCATGGCCGACGAAGGCGTTCTGATAAAGTGGGCTCCTGCGGTGTGTGATTGCAAGAATATCGAGCACTGGGTTCATGCGTTCTGGACCATAAGTACCAGGAAATTCACCAAAGGGCGCCTCTGCCCGACGTTCTTTTGGGCGGATCATGCACTCGATTACAATCTCAGCGTCGGCCGGAACATCGAGGGGAATTTTCTTGCAGGGTACCAACGGTACTGGGCGTTGTAGGATGCCACCTGCAACGTGCAATTCGTTAGAGTCAATCGGAGTGTAGCTTAACGAACCCAGAAAGAATGCTGGGTGGTGGCCGATTACCAACGCCATGGGAGTTGGCTCGCCGCGCTCCTCGTACTTCTTCCAGATGACATTGCCGTCTGCGGTTTCTGAAAGCTGAACGCCTAGTTCATTTTTGCTGTGTACTTGATGACGGTAAATGCCGATGTTATCGACGCCTGTATCAGGGTCGCGCATAAGCCCCAAAGCGGCAGTGATAAATTTTCCGGAGTCGCGCTCATGGTAGGTGCAAATTGGAAGTTCTTCGACGTCTATATCATCGCCAGTTTTCACTACCTGTTGTACTGGTCCAGTATCAACCTTGATTGGTTCGATTGGGTTGGCCTCAAGTGCACCGTAGGCGCGAAGAAATTCTTTTTCGGTACCTTCTTCCATGCCAATTGCATATTTAAGCCTATTGAAGCTACCGTGTATGTTGGCAACTAATGGAATGTTAGACCCTTTCACATTCTCGAAAATTACAGCCTTGAAGTGGCCCTCTTTTTCCAAGCGATGGAGGATACCTGTTACACCGAATTTTGGGTCAACCTCTTTTGTAATTCGTATAATCTCCTCGGGGTGCTCCTTATCGAGATACTCGATAAAGCCTCGAAGATCAGGAGTGTAAAACTGGTTGGATAAGCCATCCATGTTGCTGTTTCCTTAATTTTGTCCCTTGGGAGGTTCGATGGGGCCGCCAGCATCGATCCAGGCATTGATACCTCCTTCAAGATGGGCAACCGGGGTTAAGCCCATGTCTTGGGCGGTTTTTGCGGCCAGCGCAGATCGCCAGGCGCTGGCGCAGTAGAAAATGAACTTTCTGTCTTCTGCGAAGAATTCGCGGTGATACGGGGTCTCTGGGTCTATCCACATTTCTAGCATACCGCGAGGTACGTGGCGGGCACCCAGTACGCGCCCTGTCTTCGCCACTTCCCGGATGTCGCGAACGTCTATAAATAGTATGTTTTCCTGCTTAACTAGCCTAAGCGCGTTTGCAACGCTAATTTCTTCAACTTGCTCATTTGCTTCGGATACCATTTGAATTACGGTGCGGGTGATATTCAACGCCATAAAGCTAGGTGTCCCTTACGATTGCATTGAGATTGTCTACTAGGATATCCCGACCATTACAATTTCTCCAAATTATACAGGGAATGCCAAGGAACTGTTAAACGATAGTACATGTCGATCTGCCCACTGATAACGCATGCCACAGGGTCAAAACCGTTCGGTAATTTTGAAAGTTGACCCCCATGGGGAAAAATTTGTAACTGTTTGAATGTGTTTCGGAAAGAGCGAGGCCAACCTAGGCTCAATGACCATACGGTTTGACGATATCGGCAACAGACTCAAGGCGTTCCGCATCGCATCTGGCCTCAGCGCTGAGGAAGTAGCTTCTCGTCTTGGGATATCGCGGACCGCGCTGTACCGTTTTGAGAAAGGCGAGGTCGCTAAGATTGACACCCTAGAAAGTCTTTCTGAACTTCTTAATGTATCTGTTCCTACATTGCTGGGCGTAGGGGTGGAGTATATTTCTTCGGCAGTGGCGTATTTTGAGCGTTTACGCCAAATCGAAGAAGCATCTGAGCACATAATTGTGCTAGCTGGCCCTGTCTCCTTTTTATTGGCCTCGGATGCCTTTAGCGAAACGCTGGAGGAGGTGCTGGCAGAGAGCATTCCGGTTGGTGCGGCGGGACAAGAACAGGCGCAAAGTATCGTTCGGGATTTGATACCTATTCTCCGCAAGCGAAAAGATAATTGGCATCGGCGTAAGCCCGGCCTGCTTAATCTCATCTCCGGTGCGGAAATTGATCGGTTTTTGCGAAATGGCCTTGTTGGACGGCTTGATCTTCCAAATGATGTACTTGTAGAACGCCGCGCTCGCGCTCGCGCCGAAGCGGAACACTTAATACGCCTAATGGAACAAGAGCCGATTAGTATACAGATCGGTGTTGTCCCAGGCACACTTCCTCATAACAGTTTCCAGATTTTCCGTCAGGCAGACCGAAAGATTTTGACGCTCAGCCCGTTCCGCCTTGGCGAACAACCTAATGTCTACGGCGGCATCGCGATGATTACCTCTGCACCTGAGGCATTAGGTTTGCATGAGGGTACAGTTGAAAATTTGTGGCGGCGTTCGCACAAGGGCCGGGATGCCGCAGCGTTTATGCGGGATCTCATCGACCGACTTCCGGATTAAAATGAACAATGTGCTGATCGAAGAAGCGTTGCGTCGCGCAATCGCGGCTGAGCAGTCCGGTGATTTGGACAGGGCTCAAAAGGACTTGGAGCGCAGCCTAGAAATTGACCCTAACCATCCGATGGCGCGGAACAATTTGGCGGTGCTTTTAGCGCGGCGCGGGAATCCGGCTGCTGCACTTCAGATTCTAAGTGAATTGATTGCGTCCAATCCGGGGTACCCATCAGCTTATTTTAACCGGGCCAATGTTTTTCTTGCGCTGGGGCGAACAGAGAATGCAATCGCCGATTTTATTAACGTGACGGAGTTGGATCCTAATAATGTTGAGGCACATAGGTCGCTCGGTTTTCAGTGGTTGGCAAAAAGCAATCGAGGCCGCGCCATGGACCACTTTGCCCGCACCTACGAATTACGTCGCGGTGAGGACCGGACAGGGATCGCGCAGAGGTCACTGCGAACGAGTTCCTCTGAAAAGTTAAAACATGATGCGGATTTGTTCCGCCATTTACCATCTCGTGCTGGCAATAAGCAGCGATTCGAGAGCCTAGCAAATCTATATGAGATGGTTGCAGCAGGTCTTAATGATGGTGTCGTTGAGTTGTCGGATGAACAAATTAAGTTGCTGGGGCCAGACTATAATACCGCAATCAATATCAAAGATGCACCAGAGATGACGGGCGCTGCGATAAATTCGGAACTGGATTGCCCCGCTATTCAAACAGCGTGGGGAAAAGGCGGAGCTAAAGTGACCATGATCGAAAATCTTTTGACCCCAAAGGCACTTTTAGTGCTTCGCAAGTTTCTAATGCAAAGCACTATTTGGCACGATTTTGCCCATATAGACGGTTTCGTGGCAACCTATCTAGAGGACGGCTTTGCATGCCCATTGGTACTGCAAATTGCCGATGAATTCCGAGCTGCGCTGCCATCTTTGCTTGGGCCGCATCCCCTTACCCAAGCTTGGGCATTCAAGGCGCTATCAGGAAAAAAGCCAATTGCACCTCATGCTGATGACGCTGCTGTCAGCCTTAATTTTTGGATAACTCCTGATATAGCGAATCAAAATCCGGAAACAGGTGGTCTCATTGTCTACACTGCACCTTCGCCCGAAAATTGGCCAATCGTTGACTATGATGCTGATCAGGTCCGGATCAAAAAATTTCTCAGCGAAAATGGTGACAGCGCGGTGAGTATTCCATATCGGGAGAACCGTGGCGTTTTATTTCAATCGCGAATGTTTCACGGTACAGATAGCCCGGACTTTTCATCTGGATACGAAAACCATCGCATCAACATAACTTTTCTGTTTGGGAACAACAAAAATGTGTAACAAAAATGGTTTTTGTATTTATTTTGTTACAATTTAACCATATATTCACTTCCGAGGCTTCATAAAAGAGCGTGACCACATGACAAATCTCGCACCTAACGAAAAATATACGAATTCTGCTATTCGGCCAGGAGAGCCTGATCCGTACCCGCAGAAGCCAGTTGGCGAATATATCACCGATGTTGTCTCCAACAACTGGGTTAATGATGAATATAAGTTGATGGTGTTAAAAGCGCCGGAAAAGGCGTTGACCGCCTACGCTGGTCAGTTCTTTCATTTACTTTGTCCTTCGCCCGACGGCGCAGAGGTGTGGATGCGTCGACCAATGAGTGTCTACAACGTTGACAAGTCAGCGGGGCAAATTGAATTTTTATATAAATGCGAAGGTCGCGGAACCAAGGGTATGGGCACACTGGAGGCGGGAGACACGTTCAATGTTTCCGGTCCGCTCGGTATTGGATTTAACCTAGATCCTGCCTGGAAAAACATTGTCGTTCTGGGCCGGGGCGTTGGGTTGGCAACACTCGCGCCTCTATCGTTGATGGCTGCCGAGAATGGTGTTGGTGTGACGGCAATCCTTAGTGCGCGCAAAACCGAGTTAGTGATGTCTGAGGATCTATTTAAGGGAATAGGAGCTGCAACGATTAAGGTCGTCGACACTGACGGCAGCAGCGATGTTAGCAACGTTGAGAAAATACTAGAAGGGTTGATTTTAAATGGTAAAGCGGACGCCTTTTTTACCTGCGGGTCTAGTCGGCTTTTAAAACTGATGCAAACGCTTGGTAAGAGCCACGGCGTGCCCGGCCAAGTGGCGATGGAACAGATTATGGTTTGCGGCTTCGGTGCTTGTTACGTGTGTATGCGAACGTTTGAAGTCGACGGCGCACAGACACTGAGACGCGTATGCCGGGAGGGACCGGTCTTTAACATGCAGGAGGCGGTCGGATGGTAGATCTTTCAGTAAAAATTGGAGACGTTATTTGTCAAAATCCTATTCAACCTGCGTCCGGCGCATTTTCTTGGGAATACAACGACGTTATTGACCTCAACCGTCTTGGTGCGCTGGTTGCAAAGACCATCTGCCGAGAGCCGCGTCTGGGTAATCCCACGCCTCGTATGGCAGAGACAGAGGCTGGAATTATTCAGTCAATAGGCCTGCCGGGAAAAGGTATCGATTACTTTGTCGAGAACATTGTGCCAGAGTATGCGCGGTTCAAGCCACCATTGGTAGTGAGTGTTTCATCAGAGTCGATCGAAGATTTTGCGGCCCTTTCACGAGAGTTATCGGTGCCTGATGTCGATGTAATCGAGTGTAATATTTCGTGTCCCACTCGAAACACAAGTGGCGGTAATTTTGCGTTGCAGGAAGAACACACTAAGGAGGTTATGACGGCAATTCGCGAGGCCACCGACAAACCTGTCTGGGCTAAGCTTTCGCCAAATGCTGGCGACATTGTCTCCATCGCGGTTGCAGCAGAAGAAGCCGGTGCCGATGCGTTAGTGATTGCTAATACGTTTTTGTCACTTAAAATACGCACGGATAATTTCCGTCCTGCACTCGGCAACAAGTTTGGCGGTATGGTTTCACCAGCCTTAAAACCTATTGTGTTACGAATGGTTTACCAGGTGGCCAAGGAAGTTAACATACCAATAATAGGTGTGGGTGGTGTCACCAAGGCAGAGGATGTGGTGGAATACATGTTAGCCGGTGCCCATGCGGTCGGCATAGGCTATGCCGGGTTCCGCAATCCAACGGCGCTTACTACCATTATTGATGACCTCGAAATCTGGTGCGACGAGCGGGGCATTGAGAGGGTGACTGATTTGATCGGCGCTGTAAAAGACGACGATATGGAGATGGATCCGCTTGTTGCTGCATCTCATGGTGTCTGATTGCAGCTATGCCTAGCTTTAAAACCTCGACTACAGATATGTCGACGGTGCATTACATATACGGCTAGGTATTCTGGCGAAACGAGATCATAAATTAGATTGTTAAGACCGAATGGGCATCCGGGCTTTGTCGAGATCGGTATCGTTGATTCCAAACCTCTAAACAATATGCTTTGAAAGCTTGGGCAACTTTTCCAAGGGCGTTTTGCTCGCATATCCTTTGCTATGATTTTATGCTCTCGCGAGATGGGTTTGGGACAGTCCCCAAATTTTTAAAATACAGTCACATGACTCTGCTTATTGATACAGGCATTGCGAAGATAAACCGCGCAGTTCACTATCAATAATTATCTATGATGAACGATTTCTTTCAACGTAAAAGCATTGGCATTCAGGAGGAAAAGCGCACATGAGTGAAGGCAGCGCGTCCAAGACACGAAATGAACCAATTCAAGACCTTAGGCAATGGCTAGAAGCGGTCGAGGAAATTGGCGAACTCGTAAAAGTCTCTGAACCTGTAAGTCGAGACCAGGAAATGAGTGCTATAGGTTATCTGCTTGCCAAGCAGCAGCCATCGCCCACTGTAATGTTTGAAAAAACGGAGGGCTTTGATGATGGTGGCATAGGTGCGCGTTTGCTGTGGAATTTGGCTGGCCCGAGCTTGAAACGGATTGCGCTCACGCTCGGTGAAGACTCGGAAACGGCGACCATTGAATTAATCCAGAAGGTAAAATCCAAATTGATGCAGCGGCTTCCGCCGCGGGAGGTAAATGCAGATGAGGCGCCGGTCTTTGAAAACACTCTGTTAGGTGATGATATCGATCTCGATAAATTCCCGATCCCAATGCATTGGCCACTGGATGGCGGCCGCTACCCCGGCACTGCGGATTGTGTGATTACGCGCGATCCGGACACTGGCTACTTGAACGTAGGTACTTATCGAATGATGCAGCAGGGCAAGCGCCACTCTGGGCTTTACCTCTCGCCGGGTAAAGATGCGCGCTTGCATATTGAACGCGCTTGGGAGAGAGGCGAAACGATTGAGGTTGCGGCAGCGTGGGGTGTCGACCCTATTTTCATGCTTGTGGGATCACAAGGTTTCCCAAAGAACATTTCGGAATATGAGTTTATAGGCGGCATTCGCGATCAAGCGGTATCGGTGGTGAAGGGCACAACAACCGACTTGTTAGTTCCCGCAAACGCGGAACTAGTGATTGAGGGTCTTCTAAAGCCTGGGGCTATGAAGGGTGAGGGTCCTTTTGGAGAATTCACTGGCTATTATGGACGACCAGAGGGTGAGGCCCCTTTGATTGAAATCACAGCATTGCACCACCGAAACCAGCCGATAATGACAAACGCTCTGATGGCGGATTACCCCTCCTGCGAACAGTCAGGTTTTTTCGCAATAATTCGCTCAGCACGGGTCTGGAATGATTTTGATAAGTTGGGCATTGCTGGGATTAGGGGTGTTTACTGCCATCCGGCAGCGGCTGGCGGATGGGGTATGACCTGTGTCAGTATCGAACAACGCTATGCAGGGCACGCGGCGCAGGTGCTAGCGTTGGCCGCCCAAGTGCCCGGCGGCGCATACTATACAAAGTGGATCATTGTTGTCGACGAGGATATTGATCCCTGTGACATGGATCAGGTCTTGTGGGCGATGGCAAGCCGCAGCAACCCGGTGGATGACGTAGAGATTCTGAAGAACACCTGGTCAACACAGCTGGATCCCAGCCAATATCCGCCGGAAAATCGGCCATATGGATCCAAATGTCTAATCAATGCCTGTAAGGATCATAAACACATAAAAGAGTATTCGAAGCGCACCATGCTAGATGAAAAGGTGTACAAAAAGGTGGTCGCCGACTGGGATCGCCTTGGCCTACCAGGTGTGCCACCTACGGTGCAGCATTTCGAAAAAGACGTTTGATTTCAGCTATTTGACACACAAATGTCATATCCACGCCATAAAGTTTGAAGGTGGACTAAAATGGTATCACAGGTTTTCGAGTGATTGTATTTGATTTACGTCGCCGCCTTTTTTCGGAAGCGCTTGGGACAGCACTTTTGGTGGCGACGGTTATTGGTTCGGGAATAATGGCGAGTATGCTGGCGAGCGGAAATGACGCTATCGCGTTGCTGGGTAATACAGTGGCGACTGGCGCAATCCTAGTCGTCCTGATCCTAATCTTCGGACCAATTTCAGGGGCGCATTTCAATCCCGCTGTTACGTTGGCTCTCACTGTGCGTCGGATGTTTCCGGCAAATGAAACTGCACCCTACATCTTGGCTCAAATTATCGGCGGCCTACTCGGAGTGTTGGTTGCGCACTTTATGTTTGAACTTGAGCCCTACAGCTTCTCCTCCAATGTCCGCACTGGCGTCTCTCAATGGGGTGCCGAGGTTGTCGCGACGTTTGGTCTCGTTGCGACCATACTGGGCTGTTTAAGTTTTAGCCCTACGTCCACCCCTTACGCAGTTGGGCTTTTCATCACGGCAGGTTACTGGTTTACGTCATCAACGTCGTTTGCAAACCCTGCTGTGACAATAGCCCGGAGTTTTTCTGATACATTTACAGGTATTCGTCCTCTTGATGTACCATCTTTCATTCTAGCAGAACTAGTCGGTGCTATTTTGGCCGCACTGGTTTTTGCGTGGATTCTAAAACCGGGCAGCCATGACGACTAGGGCTTCGTCATTGCGGTAAATTCAATAAGCTTTCTCTGCTATCCATTTTCGGTTGGTCTTGGCCGATTGAATCGCGTTGTTGTTTATTCCAAAGTGCTGCGTAGTGCCCATTCATCGCCAGTAATTCTTCATGCGGGCCGCGTTCTACTATTTGGCCCCCCTCGATAAAAAGGATTTGGTTGGCGTCGATAACGGTTGATAGCCTATGTGCGATAACCACGGTCGTCGATCCACGTGACACTTCGTTGAGACTTTTCTGTATCGCTTGTTCTGTGTTGCTATCTAGCGCTGATGTTGCCTCGTCGAACAAAAATATTCTTGGTTGCTTTAGCACCGCCCGGGCGATAGCGACACGTTGCTTCTCGCCTCCAGAAAGCTTCAGACCGCGTTCACCGACTACGGTATCAAAACCATCTGGCAGGCTTTGGATAAAGTCATTGATCTGTGCTAATGAAGCAGCGTCTTTTATCTCTTCGTCGCCGGTGTGAGGCCGCCCGAAGCGGATATTGTCGCCGATGGACTCATTGAATAACACTGTGTCCTGCGGCACTACGCCCACAGCTGCGCGCACTGTATCCTGGGTGTGTTTGCGAATGTTGTGACCGTCGATTTCAACACTTCCCTTTACCGGGTCGTAAAATCGAAAGAGAAGACGTCCTAGCGTTGTCTTACCGCCACCGCTAGGCCCCACAATTGCGAGCTTATGTCCAGCTTCTAATTCAAAGCTGATGTTTTTCAGGATTGGGCGACGCGGATCGTATGCGAATGCGACGTTTTTAAATCGAATTGCTCCCCGGCCTTCGGGCAGTGGCGTTGCATTCATCACATCAACGACTTCTGGCTTTTCATCGAAAATGCGTACCATCTGATCCAGATCTATCAAGGCTTGCTTGATTGATCGATAAAGATTACCCAGCCTTTCCAAGGGGCGCACCAGCTGCAGAAGATATGTATTGATGAGAACAAAGGCACCAACGGTCATCGCACCGGCGGCGACGTCCATGCCGCCGAGTAAGACAATCGCGCCAGCACCGACGCCAAGCACCGTCATTTGAGCTACCCCTAGAAGACTGCGAAATATTAGAGAGCGCACCGTGAGCCGTTCAGCCTCTGCCAGTTCGATGTCGTAACGGGAGGATACATAACCTTCGTTGTTAAAATATTTGACCGTTTCGTAATTAAGTAAGCTGTCTACCGCTTTGCCATGGGCTTCAGATGCCTTAATCACAGCTGGTCTTTGGAATCGGCGTAGAACCTCCGAACCATATATTACGGCGAATAAAAATAGCGCCAGCGTGAATGCCAGTATCAAGGCGTAGTGCACGTCAAAATAACCGAGCACGACAGCTGTTATAATTATGATCTCGGTTAGCAACGGTGCGATGACAAAGACTAGGTTAAATAACAACTCGGCTGCGGCTTCCAGCCCGCGCTCCTGTATTCGGCTAAGCATTCCCGTCCGGCGGGACAAATGGTAGCGGAGTGACAGGGTGTGAAGATGGTCAAACACGGCAAGCCCCAGCCTTCGGCGTACCCGCTGTTCCAATGGCCCGAATAGGATCCAGCGCAGTTCATTCAAAGAACGTGAAAACCAGAAGATGAATCCATAGAGAAGCAGAAGGTAAACCGGTACGACTAAGACGAGGGAAGCGTCTTTCGGAGTAAGGCGATCGATTGCAAGAGCGAATAAAACCGGAAGCAGCGCATTAAGGATAGCGGTTATGAACAGGATAGCGACTGATAAAACGACCCGTATCCGCATTCCAGGGTCGTCACGTGGCCAGAGATATGGGAGAACTGCGGCAATCGCCTTAAGATCTGTGGCGTGTCCAGCGCGTATTTCAGGTGCCACGGAGGGGAGAAACCTCGACATTAGCCCGTTTGGAAAATTGGAAGCATAGAATAAGTATATACGAGTCTGTGGCTAAGGATCGAATAGCTTAGCTAGAAATTATTTTCTGGTTAGTCGCGGAAACAGGTCTTCCGCATTGGCACGATTGATCGCTATACGTTCAGCTTCTGAAAATCCATCCCAGGTGTCGAACCCCTCTGTTTCTGCTGTTACCTTGTCAGTCGAAATGTACGGATAATCCGTCCCGAATAAAATTCGGGACTTGTCAGCGATCTCGCTCAACCCCGCCAGCGGAACAGAACCGCCGGATAGTGCCGTATCGAACCAAAACTTTTTGAAGTAGGTCATCGCGCCTTCTGGGTAATTCGCCTCGAATTGCAGGTCCTTGTCGAAGATTGAGATCCGGTGTGCAAGAAACGGCAAGGTTCCACCAGAATGAGAGAGAATAAATTTTATATCTGGATATCGTTGAACTACGCCTTGCAAAATGAGGTTTACAGCCACCCGGGTGGTCTCGAAAGGATAATCAATTAGCATACGCGGTATGTTCCACCCATCAGCCTCCGTTCCAGGAGGATAACATGGGTGGATAAAAACAATGGCTTTGCGCCGGTTAAGTTCTGCATATAGCGGCTTGAAATCAGGGTGGCCAATATACTTATCGTCAATGCTGGTTAGAAGCGTAATGCCGTCCAACTTCAAGTCATCTAGTGAGCGACTGCACTCCTCTACAGCGCTATCAATGTCCGGAAGGGGGAGAAAGGCAAAACCGCCGAACCGGTCAGGGCGATCGGCGACTAGGCCGGCAAGATAATCATTGCATTGCCGTGCAAGATCGCGGGTCTCCGCAATGTCACCGTACCAAATTCCCGGTGAGGTGAAGGACAGTATCGATGTTGCAATGGTCTCTTTATCCATCACAGACAGGCTGTGCTCGGGGGTCCAGTCCGGAAACCCCTGATAGGCTGTGCTGGTGATACCTGCGTTTTTCTGCGCGTCAATATAAAATTTAGGCAAGACGTGATGATGAACGTCTATGCGGCCTTCTGACGCCATTTTGGTACTCCTTATTTAAGTTCAGCAAACTTTACCAATGCAGTGGCCTTGGCGGCGAAAGGCCCAATTGAACTCTGACTTAAGCGCAAAAAATATCAAAAAAGCAACAAGTGGACCCTAAGTTTTAGCACTCCCGCCGTTGTAATTTACCTCAATGCATGCAACACCGCGGGCGATGTTACAGATCGAAAACCTGTGTTACCGAATTGGTCCCAGGGTGCTGCTTGATGCAGCAACAGCAGCTGTGCCCGTGGGACACCGTGTTGGACTAGTTGGTCGTAACGGCACTGGTAAGACCACGTTACTCAAGCTTATCATGCAAGAGCTGACGCCTGATTCTGGGTCGATATCCATCCCGCCGCGTTGGCGCATTGGCGTCACGAGACAGGAAGCGCCCTCGGGTGTGGCGTCAGTAATCGACACCGTGCTTGGGGCCGACACCGAGCTTCGGGATCTCAATGCTGAAGCAAACACTGCAGCTGACCCTGATCGTATTTCATATATCTATGAGCGGCTTGCCGAAAAAGAAGCGCATAAGGCACCCGCCCGCGCAGCGCGTATTCTGGCGGGTCTCGGTTTTGATGAGGTGGCTCAATGGCGTCCTTTAAATGAATTTTCCGGCGGGTGGCGGATGCGAGTGATGCTGGCCGCGTTACTTTTCACCGAGCCTGATCTGTTGCTGCTGGATGAACCTACTAACCATTTGGATCTTGAGGCGGCCCTTTGGCTGGAGGAATATCTGCGGCTCTATGACGGCACAATTTTAATGGTAAGTCACGATCGTGGGTTACTTAACCGCGTCGCACAAGAAATCCTGCATCTGGATGATACCAGATTAACCCTTTACCAGGGAGGCTATGATCGGTTTGAGGCAGCTCGATGCATGAGACTCGAACAGAACCAACGTGCGCGCGCCAAGCAAGAAGCTCAGCGTGCGCATATTCAGAAATTTATTGATCGTTTCCGGTACAAAGCTACAAAGGCGAAACAGGCACAGTCCCGTGTAAAGATGCTTGAGCGGATGGAACCAATCGCCGAAGTTTTGGACGGTCCACCCGTTACATTTGATTTTCCCGACCCGCAGCCGCCGCTTGCACCGCCTCTGTTCAGCATACGTGACGCGGCGGTGGGATATGAGGGTGTGCCAATCTTAAAGAATTTGTCCCTCCGGCTCGATGAGGATGACCGTGTCGCTTTGATAGGTGCAAATGGAAATGGAAAGTCGACGTTAATGCGGCTTCTTGCCGGACGATTGCAGACGATGTCAGGCACTATGACTAAGTCGCCTAAACTGCGTATCGGATATTTTGCTCAGCACCAGACCGATGAGCTAGACATCGGGGTAACGCCTGTAGTTGAGCTAAGCCGGAGGCGGCCTGATGACACTAATGAGCAGATCCGAAGCCAGCTCGGTCGTTTCGGATTTAGCCAGCAACGTGCTGACACAAAGATCGTCAGGTTGTCTGGCGGGGAAAAGGCGCGGTTGTTATTTGCGCTAATGACTTGTGATGCGCCGCACATTCTTCTTCTTGATGAGCCGACTAACCATCTGGATGTCGATTCTCGACAAGCGCTTATCCAAGCAATTAACGGCTTTGCTGGCGCAGTGGTAATTGTCAGCCACGATCCACACGTGCTTGAAATGACCGCAGACCGGCTTTGGCTGGTTTCCGATGGCGGCGTTGAGACCTATGAGGGCGACCTTGGTGAATATCGCACCCTTCTTTTGGACGGTGAAAAGAAAGTTCCTGAGCGGAAATCTGATTTAACCCCGCAGAATTTGAGCGCCACAACGGTTGATAAAAAAGAGCAACGGCGTTTAGCTGCAGAAAAACGAGCAACGTTAGCCCCATTAAGAAAACAAGTGGCACGGATCGAAAAAAACATTGCAAAGCTTCAGGCGAATAAGGAAGAGATTGAGCAGAGGATGGCTGACCCTAGGCTTTATGATGGGGACACAAGTATTGTTGTTTCACTTCAGAAAGATTTGGGCTGGATTTCCCAGCAACTATTGGAAGCAGAGGAGGCATGGATCACAATCCAGCAGGAGCTGGAGGCGGCTCAACCGGATGGCTAGGTATATATACTGCGCCGCGGGGTCTCAAGTTACTTACAGGTTCACCTCGCCCGCGGAATCCAAACATGCTAAGCACTCAAAAAAGGATACCTGTTTTCGGAGGATGAGATGATCGAGCTTTATGCAGCGCCGACCTCTAACGGTCTTCGCGCGAAGATCATGCTGGATGAAACCGGACTAAATTACAACCTTAACATTGTAGATTTAGCTGAGGGTGCCAACCAATCGGATGAGTATTTAGATATTAATCCAATGGGTTTGATCCCCACGATTATTGATCCTGCGGGCCCCGACGGTCAGGAAGTCAAGCTTTCCCAATCAATGGCCATCCTTATGTATCTCGCCAACAAATCTGGCAGATTTATGCCCGAACATTTAGTTAATGACACTATGTTTTGGCGCAACTCGATGTCGATCGCGACGGATATGACGGGTGTCCTTATGGCGATCCTTACAATAGGCCGAATGGATAGTCCGCATCAGCCCACGATTAATGAATTCGGTGCTCGGTATCACCGCTATCTGCGATATTGGGATGGCATTCTAGCGGATCAGCAATACGCGGGAGCTAATGAGGTTAGTATCGCTGATTTTGCATTTTATCCGGTAATCTTTCGATCTAAATCGATGATCCCAGAATTTACTAATGATTGTCCGAACATTGATCGATGGTATGAAGAAATCGGTGCACGCCCTGGGGTGCAGAAGGGCCTCGATTTCGGCCACAGCTGATAGAAAGAACACAAGGAAACAAACACATGAAAATCGCGGTTCCCGACCTGATTTCCAATTCTTATTTACCTGCGCCTGCGGCAGTCGAGCTCGGTTTTTTTGAAAAAGAAGGTCTTGATATGAGCTACGAGCTCATCTTCCCGGTCGACGATGCCAATAAAGCGCTTCGCGATGGCAAGGTAGATTTCGTTGGCGGATCCGCTCATTCTACACTTGCCGGTTTCCCCGAATGGGAGGGTGCTAAGCTTATTTGCGCCCTTTCGCAGGGTATGTACTGGTTTCTCGTCGCGCGCAAGGATCTTGAGATTGCGTTGGGTGATACACACGCTCTGAAAGGCCTAAATATTGGCGCAGCGCCCTGGGTCGATCTGGGATTGCGGGCCCTGTTAAAAGAAGAGGGAATTGATCCCGACACTGAAGTAAATATTGCTCCCATCCCTGGCACTGTTGTGCCGGGTGTATCGTTTGGCGTGACGGCAGCGGCGGCGCTTGAAGAAGGTAAGATTGATGCATTCTGGGCTAATGGTATGGGCGCTGAAGTTGCGGTGACAAAGGGTGTTGGCACCATTGTTCTGGACCCGCGTCGCGGTGTTGGGCCGGCCGCGTCTTTTAATTTTACACAACCTGTTTTTGCAACGACCCAAAAGATGATCGACGAACAGCCCGATAAGGTGGCTGCTGCGGTTCGTGCGATTGTAAGTGTGCAAAAAGCAATAAAGCGAGATGTGAGCCTCGCAACGGAGGTTGGCCGGAAGAGTTTTCCTGAAGCCGAAACTGCACTTATAGCCCAGGTTGTAGAGCGGGACCTTCCATTTTATGACGCTACGATTTCGCCCGACTTTGTGATGGGAATGAATACGTTTTGTCGCGACATGGGCCTTATGGCAGGTGACCCATCTTTTGAGGAGGTCGTTGCGACGCAGTTTGCGCACCTTTGGTAATTTTCCATATCGCCAGAACTTTTGCTCATATTCGGATAGTTTTAGATACCAAGTTTTACTGAATTAAATAACAAATTGTAGGCTATTGATGATGTTGTTGCAGGGCAGGGAGACCATACTCTTAAACTAGTTTTATAGATGCGCCGTCTGGGTTTCTCGATTTTTGAGCGCGAATTTTTCAAAGAATTTTCTGTCCAAAGGACTTTGTGTTCATTTCTATCACCATGGAATAGTTCAGCGAATAAAGAAAATAAAACCGCAGTTCGACTGAAATTCAGTCTTCTATAAAGCGCAAAGATATTGCTGCCCTTCTGGCTCTCCAACTGTGATCCTTTATACTTAGCGTTGAAAAAAAGGAGCGCGCTGTGACCGCAAGTTTCAAAACTAAATCAGATTCTAAAACCATTCCTATAACGCCGGTGGAGACAGCGGTCTTCGATGCGTGGTTAAAAAGGGAATCCAAGGAAACCCAGGCATGGGTGAGGTCCTGTGGTTTTACGGCAAAACCGGGTCAAATGAGCTTTGTATCCGGGATTAGTGGCTCTCTATCAAATGTTCTACTCGGCGTCGAAAATCATAACGGCATGTGGGACTATGCGGGGCTGCCGGGACGGTTGCCAGCTGGAAGTTACAGTTTAAACGCACGTATGAGTATGGCCGGCGCAACGGCTGCAGCAACCGGGTGGGCACTCGGCCGATATCGATTCGAGAACTACAAGTCCAGAAAATCTAGTAAATTTCCCACCCTAGTGTGGCCTGCTCGTGCGGATAAAACGAGGGTAAATGCCATGGTAGGAGCGATCTCACTTGTGCGAGATCTGATAAATACCCCTGCAGAAGACATGGGGCCGTCGCAGCTAGCGCTTGCTGCACGAAATCTCGCCAAAAAGTTTAACGCGAACATCAAAGTTATCTCCGGTGAAAGACTTATAAAGCAGAACTTCCCGACTATTCACGCGGTGGGACGCGCGAGTGATGATCCACCTCGGTTGATAGATCTGCATTGGGGTAAGGTATCTCATCCCAAAGTATCAATCGTGGGGAAGGGTGTGTGTTTTGATACAGGCGGCTTAAACCTAAAGCCGACCGCGGGGATGTTGAGGATGAAGAAAGATATGGGTGGCGGCGCGCATGCGCTGGGCCTCGCCAGTTTGATTATGGCACTAAAATTACCTGTTCGGTTGAGAGTGCTTGTGCCGGCGGTCGAAAATAATGTCGCTGGAAATTCGATCCGTCCATTAGATGTCATCAAGACACGGAAAGGCATAACTGTCGAGATCGGTAATACCGACGCTGAGGGCCGCCTTGTGATGTGCGATGCGCTCGCGCTGGCGGATGCTGACAAGCCCGACATGATAGTCGACTTTTCTACCCTGACAGGTGCAGCGCGTGTTGCCGTTGGTACAGACATCGCGGCAATGTTTTGTAATAACGATAAGCTCGCGGCGGACCTCGAAAAGGCCTCCGTTGCTGTGCAAGACCCCGTTTGGCGTTTGCCGCTTTGGCAGCCCTATCGACAAATGCTTGATAGTAAGGTAGCCGACATCAACAACGTATCTGAAGGTGGCTTTGGTGGTGCGATTACCGCAGCGCTGTATCTGCAGGAATTTGTAAGTGATGAAACACCATGGGCGCATTTTGACATTATGGCATGGAACACGAAGCCGAGGCCTGGGCGACCTGTTGGTGGCGAGGCTCAATCGCTGAGAGCCGTTTTTGAAATGCTCGAAACCAGATACCGTTAGCAAAATACGTCCGCGGGCAAAGTTACGGAAAACAATAAGATTTGTGCAAAGTTACGCTGCTGATTGCGTAAAAAGTCTTGAGGTGTTTCAATTTTTCGTGAAACGCCCTGAGTGTTGGCGGTTTGGAGGTAGAAATTTGGGCGGCGCGATAAATCATCTTATGATGTAATTTGTTTCGATCTCCTCGAGCAATCCTTCTGATGCCGCTTCAATTAAGTCAAATACGCGATCAAACCCGTTGCTTGAGCCGTAATAAGGGTCGGGAACTTCAGAAATCTCGGTATTGTGGGCATAGTTCATGAACATGTGTATTCGAGATTGCAGTTGTGGCGGGCAAGAACGCTTCATAGCGGAAAAATGAGTTTTGTCCATTGCCAGCAGGAGATCAAATTCCTCGAAGTCATGAGGTCGAATAGTGCGAGCTTTTTGATGCCGAATATCAATTCCCCTTTTTATCGCTGTTTCGGTAGATCGAGGATCAGGTGGGTCTCCTGCGTGCCAGGAACCCAAGCCTGCTGAATCTACCTTGATGAGGTCTGTAAGACAGCGCGTTTTCAGCAGGTTTCTGAAAACGCCCTCAGCGGTTGGAGACCGACATATATTTCCGGTGCAGACGAACAATATTTTAAACACAAATGATCTCACCGTTACGTGCGTACCCGAATGCTTTGGCAAATCTCGATATGCTCCTTATTAGGAAATTCTGAAACAATTTTTATTTAATTAATTTCCGTGCCCAAGTCCCAATCCAACTGTTGGTTGGTTCGTATGTAGAAGCCTTGTATCCTGGTCAATGACAGCGAAAGAACACAATCGAATAGAACAGGCTTCGTGTTATCACATGTTTAATTTTTTATTGCTAACGCTGCCCAGTTTGCTGAAAAGAAATTGGCTGTGTGGAAGACTTTATTCGAGTGACTGTCGTCTTCCAGCAATACAATATCACATAAATGGACTGATTAGGTGATTGCGCCTTCGGCGTACCTTGCTCTACCTGTTAAGACTAGAGCAGTCATCTTGATGACGTTATCGGCCATTGCCTATGCTTTGACCTTCGTAACAGTGCGAGCCCTGTCGGAAATGTTCTCGGTGTATATGCTGGTTATGCTTCGGGCAGCTATTGGCACCGCTATACTAATCCCCTGGTTGTATCGGTCGGGTGTTGGCGTTTTGCGGACAACGCAGGCGCGATTATATGGGTTTCGGGCTGTAATCGTGTACACCGGTAATCTCTGTTGGTTTTATGCGCTGGCGACAATGCCACTTGCGGATGCGACGGCTTTATCCTTCCTCATGCCTGTTTTTACAGTGATCATCTTGGCGGTCTGGATGCGGGAACGCCTTAACGGCTCTCGGATCACTGCTCTTATGCTCGGTCTTGCCGGCGCGTTTGTAATAATACGACCGGGGTTTGCCGAAGTCGGGATCGCCACGGTTGGCATGCTTTACACGACTGTTGCCTATGGTGCCGCAACTGCGGTAACCCGTGTGCTGACCTTTAAGGATGACCCAAATGTGGTCGTCTTTTATATGTTCGCCCTCAATCTGCCATTAGCCTTGGGTCCCGGGCTTTATCACTGGATGCCGCCGCAATTTTCCGATTGGTTGTTAATTGGCGCCTTTGCTGTGTTGAGCCTGTATTCGCAGATCTTTATGACACGGGCCTTGGCGCTCGCAGACGCGGTAGTTGTGATGCCTACCTTCTACATTCAGTTACCGTTAGCCGCGTTGTTAGGTCTTTTGCTATTTAGCCAAGTACCCGAAATCTGGCTTATACCGGGCGCCGCCCTCATTATCGGGGGTAGTTATTATTCGCTGTGGAGTGAGGCGCGCCGCCGTCTTGCAAAAATGAACAGAGATGAAATGACATGAAAAAGATAGCGATGGCGCCTGCTGTGATAGGACTCTTGTGGATGAGTGGCACTGCGGTTTGCTACGCGGCAAGTTACGTCATTATGCGCCTTTTATCAGACGAAATGAGTATCTATGTAATTACATTTTTAAGATCGGCTATCGCCTGCTTATTTCTCGGGCCATGGATGTTAGCCATTCGTCCATCTGCCATCCGTGTTAGCAGGTGGCGGCTCTATTGGGTTCGCGCTCTAGCCACTTACGCGGCCATGATGTGCACTGTCTACGGCATCGCGCATGTAGCGATTGCGGATGTTACTGCGCTTTTGCTTGCATCTCCGCTTTTCACAGTGTTGTTTGCTGCATTGTTTCTTAAGGAACGGGTCGGTATTCATCGTTGGGCAGCCCTAATGGCGGGTATTGTTGGCGCGCTAATAATTATTCGTCCTGGTTTTGCGGTGATCACCTTTGCTAGTTTTGCAGGTCTGTTTTCTGCATTTGGTTATGGAATAGCCAATGCCGGAACTAAGGCTCTTACATCTACAGATCATCCAGATGCTATCGCCTTTTGGATGTACGCTCTCATTATCCCGATTTCTGCTGGGCCCGCAATTTGGACTTGGACTACACCTGGTTGGAACCATGTACCGCTAATAATTTTACTCGGTCTCCTTACTATGCTGTCGCAGTACTGCATGGCGCGGGCTTTCCGTGCTGCGGACACGAGCGTGGTCCTTCCGGCACATTATCTTCAGATGCCATTCGCCGCTGGGCTCGCGTTTCTCGTGCTTGCCCAGGTGCCTTCCGTTTGGGTGTGGCCGGGAGCGTTTATCATCGCCGTCAGCGCCTATTATACGGCTGTCCGTGAACGTAAAAATTCAAGATAGGATGCTTTAGGGGCCCCTTTCGCAAACGGTGCAATCAGACAGGTCGAGCGAGGTTCTTATCTTGCAGCATTCGGACGATCCCGAGAAACCTTGTACAGCGGGGTAGAGACTATCATTGGCGCACCATAAAAAAGAGGGAGCTGGCAAATGCTTTCTGATGGATTTAAAGGAAACTTTCTTACCGGGAACTTCTCTCTTATTAAGCAATAGGGCAATGGTGTGAGTCACATTCATTGTCGCAACGATCCTTGCCTCGATCATTTTATCAGTCTGCGTTACTTTAAATAAATAACAGAGGAGTATTTTTGTGATTGAGAAATTAAGAGGTGCAGCGCGAACTAAAGCTCTGGGGGGTTTAAAGCATTGGAAAAAAGCTAAGGGACGTGATGCTATTACAAATGAATATAGATTTAAGGACTTTAACGAGGCCTTTGGTTTTATGTCGCGTGTAGCGATAAAGGCAGAAAAAATCGATCATCATCCAGAGTGGTCGAATGTCTATAATCAAGTGCAGGTCACGTTGACCACACATGATGCCGGTGGGGTATCTCAACGTGATATAGACCTCGCAAAGTTCATTGATGGCATCGCTGGGAGAAAGGCCGCGGCAGAGCTAGCGAAAATTGAAAGAAATAAGGTAGGGAAGAAATAAGCTGAAAACCCTTATAAAATATCCCACGATGTTGATCGCCGCATAATTTGGAGGGTGCCTCAAAGCCTGCCAGCTTAGGTAGCTAAAACAATTCCGTCAGTTTATATATACGGAACGTTGGCAAAGACCACAAAACCCGCGGCAGTAGCTATCATTTTCCTTCCTGACCCAATCGTGTGAGCCATATCGACGCGGAAAAGATGATCATGCCCCCGATCCAAGTCCAGATGTCGGGCAGTTCTGAGAAAACGATCCAGCCTAACATGGTGGCCCAGATCAGCCGAGTAAAATTAAATGGCATAGCAATTGACATATCAGCCGCTTGCACGCCGCGATTGTATGTGCGTTGCAGGATTACGCTCACAAAACCTATCAAGGCGAAAAGCCCCCACTGTTCGGGGGTCGGGTTGTTCCACACAATGATTGTCGGGATCAAAAGAATCAGCGCCTGGGTTACAAATAGCCAGCCAGCGATCGTATCTGGTGGATCGGTTCGCAAGAGTGATTTAATCATTATTGAGACTAAGGCTCCCGAAAGCGCTGAGCCGAGAGCAAACGCGATTCCGAGATTAAACTCACCAAAGCCCGGACGGATAACAATCAGCGCGCCAGCAAAACCTGAGGCAATTGCAAGCCAGCGATAACGGCTCACAACTTCTCCCAGCACAAATCCTGCTATGGCTGAGGCAATCACAGGTTGTAGGAACCCAATAGCCGACATGTCTGCAATTGGTATCAAGGCGACGGCGGCAAAAAGAAGGGTTACGTTAGTCGATGACATAAAGCCACGAAACACGTGACGACCAATTTGTTTTGTCCGCATTCCGGAAAGGCCAACGCTTATTAGCCACGGCAACATGAAAAACACCGCAAAGGCGTTCCGCAAAAATACTATTTGGAAGACCTCAATATCCGGGGCCATGTAACGTCCGATGGCGATTGACACTACATAAGCGACAGCGGAAATCGACATCCAAATGCCAGATCGAAGGGGGCCGGGCAAAGCTCGGAAGCGGGTTAGAACAACCGATACCCTCATTCTATTTACGTCTCGCTGTAATGGTGTTGTCCTTGTTTGCATTCATCGCTTCGCGTCTGGCAATATAGACGGTTGAGCAGAAAATCAGCAGTGCGCCGAGCGCTGTGTACACTGATGGGATCTCGGAAAATAAAATAAATCCGAAAAGAGCCGCAAAAATAAGGCGGGTATAGTCCATAGGAAGCATGATTGATGCGTCGGCTGCGGCGAATCCTCTGCTCATGGCTCGCTGGCCCAAAGTTCCGACCAAACCCATAAAAATTAGCCAGCCAAATTGTTCCCACGTCGGGGTTTGCCATACTAACAACGCCAACAACAACATGACTGGAGTAGTAAAAATGACATAATAAATTGTGATGGTGTCGGGCGACTCTGTTCTAGATAAGAAACGGATAAATACCGCAGACCCCGCGCCTGCGATTGAGGCGATAAATACCGAAGCAAGTCCAACGTTAAAGACCTCAAAGCCCGGTCGCACCATAGTTAGCACGCCGATGAACCCAACTATTAGAGCAATCCAACGGCGCAATCCGACTAGCTCACCAAGAAATATAATTGCGAAAATAGTGCCATAGAGTGGGCGGCTAAACATGATTGCAACCGCATCAGCTAGTGGAATTTCTGACAATGCGTAAAAGTATCCCAAGGTGCCGATTGCCACAAAAAAACTGCGAAACGCGAACCAGTGTATTTTTTTGGTTCTTAGTCCCTGTCCCCGCGTACGGATCAGCCAGGGTGCCATAAAGACGAATCCTAATCCTGTGCGGAAAAACGCAATTATAAAAGTGTGCACATCGGCAGAGAGGTGGCGGATGGTGGCCGCCATCGCGGTCAGACAAAACGCGCTAGTGATCAACCAGATTGCACCCTGGATTGGGCCCGGTAGGTCATTAAACCAATGGCGTGTTTGCTCTGGGATCATTTCGCAGATTTTCTTCTGCGTCTGTTTTCGGTTTGACCCGCAAAGAATGAAGCGCAAAAAATGACCGTACCGCCTATAACTGTCCACATATCCGGAAGCTCAGAAAATACGACGAAACCTATCGCGATTACGAACGGGAGGCGCGTGAAATCGAATGGCGCAATGGACCCGACGTCACCAGTGGTGAATGCGCGCGAATAGAGCCGCTGTGCTGTCGTTGAAAAGCATCCCAGCATAAAGCCCCAAAACCATTGTTCCCATGTAGGCCATTGCCAGACAAACAATACCGCCACGAGTGCGAATGGAAGCATGTAGATAACCTGATATAACGCCGCTGTGTCTGGCTTGTCAGTTCGAAGGGTAACCTTAAGTAGCATCGCGGATCCTGCTATGCAGACGCCTGCGCCGATAACCATAAAGACACCGTAGTTCACGTCTTGAAAACCTGGCCGAATGACGATCAAGGTGCCGGCGAAGCCGACGGCTAGCGCAATGCATCGAGTTACGTGCGGTGGTTCTTTTAGAAAGAGCACGCCCGATAACGCTATAAAAAGTGGGAAAGTAAATGAAATCGCTGTTGCATCTGCTAGTGGGATCAGCGTCAGCCCGCCGAACCACCCATACATTGCCAAGGTTCCAAGAAAACCTCGCCCTATATAAAGCTTTGTGTGCCGAGTTTTCATCTCCGTAATTCCTGCGCGCATGAGCCACGGCAACATGACAACGATCCCAAAAGCTGCTCGGAAAAACGATATTTCGATGAAATGCAGATCTTGCGCGAGAAATCGCACTATTCCTGCCTGAGCAGCAAAAAACACTGCGCTCAATGTCATCCATATTGCGCCTTGCACTGACGCTGGCAGACGGAGGAAAGTTGTTTCGACGGATTTGAACATTAGGTGACCAACTACCGGAGTACCCTCCTACAGGAGGAATGTCGATGCTTGTTGCGAGTCTTTTGTAAAATTGGCCTCGATGCCTGATAACATCGCCACGCCCACGTCGTGGCTGTATTTTCTTTTTTTAGCAGCGTCAGGCTGAACCAAAGTTTTAGCATGTTAGACTGAGATATCGGCTTTGATGCAGAGAGCCGCTTAATTTCATTATTCTTGTCTCTGGCAGATAAATTGCCTTTGATCTAAAAAATACTTTGACCCGTAAACCTTCCAAGCTCATTTTCTTTGACAACTTATCTTTATGTTGGCTGTGATAAAAATTCGGCTCAACAGAGAGCCTTTAAGTAGGGGAAGCGGATGGTCGGTAGTCTTTTTGCCAGCGTTCGGGGTGGGATAGTTGGCGCATGCATCTCAGTTTTTTTCATGCTGTCAAATCCAGCTGCATTTGCCCAAGACCAGGGTCTCTCTGAGCGGGGCAAAGCAGCTGATAAAAATAACAATGGTGTGATAGATCGCGATGAAGCTGGCGGTCCACTGAAAGCTAATTTTGATGACATGGACTGTAACAAATCCGGGACTTTAGACGGTGGTGAGATCCGAGGCTTTTTCTCGGGAGAGGAGTGTCCCAAAAACGTTGGAGTGAAATCCAAAGTAGCGGAGCCTCTCAAGGCTACATCGCAGGGAGGCAAAAGTCGAAGCGTTGGCGTTCGTGCCCGTGGCGTGCGGGTCGACGCCGTCATTATTGAGCCCTTTTCTCAGACCAGTCCAGTTATTGGGAGATTAGTGGCGCAAAAAACCGGCGATGTTTCCGCGCGCATTAACGGGGCGGTGGCAGATATGCCCGCGTTGGTTGGTGCTCGAGTAAAAAAGGGCGATGTTATTGCCAGCTTAGCACGCGAACGCCTCGAAGCAGAACGCGATAAGGTCTCGGCAACGATTGCTACGCGCCGTGCGTTGGTGAAGTTCGCACGGGCAGAATATTCGAAGAAAACGCAAGAACTGCGCCGCATCACTAACCTGAAAAAGTCGTCCGCCTTCTCCCGGGCTCGCTACGAAGACTTGCAGCGAGACGTGGAGGCGCGTCAAGCATCGTTAGCCGAGCGCCAATCCCAGCTAAAAGAGGCCCAAGCACAACTTAATCAAGTGATCATCGATCTTCATAACACAGAAATCCGTGCGCCCTACAATGGGGTGGTCAGTGAGAAACACACAGAGGTAGGGGCCTATGTAAGTGTAGGCACCCGGGTGGTCAGTTTGATAAATGATACCGAAATAGAAGTCGAGGCAGAGGTGCCCTCGCGGAATATTGCTGGCCTTATCTCAGGATTTCCGGTGCGTTTTTCGCTCGACGACGGCACCCAACACCGTGCGATAGTCCGCTCAGTAGTGCCGCGTGAAAACATACGAACACGTACCAGGCCGGTCCGTTTTATCCCCGATTTTGGTCCAAGGAGAAAGCCCTTCGCCGTCAACCAATCGGTCACGGTGCTGGTACCGGTTGGAAAAGTGCGCCAAGTCATAACAGTACACAAAGATGCCGTTATTTATCGGGGAAAAGATCGGGTGGTGAGCATAATTCGCCGTGGCAAGGCTTTCCCGCGCAAAGTCAAACTCGGACCGGCGGTTGGTAATCGGTTTGTGGTTGAGAAGGGCCTTAAGTCCGGTGATAAAGTAGTGACGCACGGGAACGAGACGCTGCCCCCCGGCACCGCGGTAAAGATACTTACCAGTGTATCGCCAAGCGCCAATGCTGAGCGCGGCATAACCAGGTAGTTCCAGGGCAATTCGCCCAATAAGCGGAGTAGGACGATGAACCTTATCAAATTGTCCATTGAAAGGCCGATCGCTGTGGTTGCGATGGTTCTAATGATCCTTCTTTTCGGTTATGTGGCGATGCTGCGAATACCAATCCAAATGGCACCTGACGTGCGTCAGCCCGTTATTATTGTCAAAACGAGCTGGCCCGGTGCAGCGCCGCAGGAGGTCGAGCGAGAGATTATCAGCCGGCAAGAAGATGAACTCAAGGGTCTTGAGGGCGTTAAAAAAATGGAGTCCCGTGCCCGCCGCAACCGCGGCGAGGTCACGCTGGAATTTGGTCCAGGTGTAAATTTCGACCGCGCATTGCTGTTAGTTGCTAACCGACTTGACCGTGTATCCGATTACCCTGAAGAGGCTGACGAACCGGTGCTGTCGACATCCGGCACCGATGATAATGCCATAGCATGGTTTGTGATCACGAAGGAGGAGGGTAATACGCGGCCTATGACGTCGTACGGAGATTTTCTGATCGACGTGGTCCAGGAACGTATAGAGCGCATCGAAGGTGTTGCGGGTGTGAATATTTACGGCGAAACCGAGCGGGAGATGTCCATATCTATCACACCAGGAGCGCTTGCTCGGTATGGTATGACCGTTAGTGATGTGCTGAGGCGTCTTCGGGCAGCGAATGCCTCGATAACCGGTGGTGATATAGAGGAGGGGAAACGCCGATACGTCGTTCGTACAGAGGGTGACCTTAATACAACAAACTTGGTCGAAGAGGTAGTGCTCCGAAGCGATGGAGAATTGCGTGACGATGGAGTGGGGCGGGTATTGGTACGCGATATTGCCGAAGTATCCATAGGTTACAAAAAAGCGCAATCTCGGCTCAGAGTGCTAAACGAACCGGCACTGGCATTTAACATTACCCGCGAGCAGGGAGCGAATGTTATTAAGACAATGGCCGAGGTTCGCGCAGCGATCAAGGGCCTGGCAGACGGTGCGGTAAAAAGACAGGGCCTCGTGCTTGAGCAAGTGTATGACGAAACCGATTATATTGATGCGTCGATAGACCTTGTTCAGACCAATATAATTTACGGTGGTGTTCTCGCCATAATTATTTTGATGATTTTTTTACGGTCATGGCGTCCGACGGCGGTAGTGGCTATCTCTATCCCAGTATCCGTTGTTGGTTCGTTTGTTGCGATGGCGATCCTCGGTCGATCCTTGAACGTTATTAGCCTCGCCGGTATTGCATTCGCCGTTGGTATGGTCGTCGATGCTGCGATCGTGGTTCTCGAAAATATTTTTCGCTTGCGCCAAGAGGGAAAATCCCGCGCGGAAGCTGCCTATTACGGTGCACAGCAAGTATGGCCGGCAGTTCTGGTATCCTCACTCACAACGGTGATGGTGTTTATTCCGATTTTGATAATGGATCTTGAGGTCGGTCAATTATTTCGTGATATTGCCGTTGCCATATCTGTATCGGTGATGCTGTCGTTATTGGTTGCGGTGACGCTAATTCCAGCGCTGTCAAATCGACTACTCGGCGGTGTGACATCAGAAAACAAAGGTTTCCGGATTCCATTCCTAGACAAGTTTGGAGGTTCGTTTACGCGCTTTTGGACGATTTATGCGCAATTTGTAGTTCGTCGGAAATTTTTGGCAGTTACGCTAGTTACGTTAATAGTGACTGTGGCGGGAGCGATTTCTATTTTGATCATGCCCAAACTGGATTACTTGCCAAAAGGAAATCGAAATCTCGTTTTCGGGATTGTACTACCTCCAGCAGGTTATAACCTCGACACGAATGAGGGTATCGCCCGTAATGTCGCTAACGCGACTAAAAAGTATTGGACGCGAGGTGAATACGGGGAAATTAACAAGGTTGAAAATCAGAAAATTGACCGTTTCTTTTATGTGGCGCGTCTAGGCCGGATGTTTATGGCGGCAACACACATTGATCCGAAAAGGGCAGGTGAGCTCGCGGCTTTAATTGAAGGTCCGGCGCGGGCAGAGCCTGGCGTTTTTGCTTTTATGTTTCAACCGTCTCTGTTCGGCAGATCAATCGGTTCCGGGCGCTCAATTGACATCGAAATCGCTGGGCCCGATTTAGAGACGATTTACGGGGTTGGCAGAGAAGTGTTCTTTTCCGCCCGTAGGGTTTTGCCACCTAAAGAAGGGAATCGCGTTCGGCCGCGGCCTGCTCTTACCCTGGGTGAGCCGGAAGTGCGGATCACGCCGGACCGCGTTCGCTTGTCGGACAATGGCCTCACCGCTCGAGAGCTCGGTGACGCCATTGATGCTTTTAATGATGGGATCAGGGTTGCGGAAGTCACGGCTGATGGAAAACGTATCGATCTGACACTCAAAGGTCCCGAGATGGAACGGGAGTCTACTCAGTCCATAAGCTCGCTTCCGGTGGTTACGTCAGACGGGCGTATTGTTCCAGTGGGTAATCTAGCCGACGTCCGAGAAACTACAGGACCAACAGAAATCCAGCGGATCGATCGGTCGCGCACTATGACTGTAAGCGTCGTGCCCAAAGGCTCCATTCCACTGGAGGAGGCGGCAGAACTTCTTGAGAGGGAGGTTTTGGCGCCCTTGCGGAAGAAGGGTTTGCCCGAGGGTGTCCGGTTCCGCCTTGGTGGCAGTGCTGACAAACTAGAAGCTACTTGGAATGAGATGCAGGTAGATCTGTTACTCGCATTAATCATTGTTTTCCTGGTGATGGCCGTACTGTTCGAGAGCTTCATTTATCCTTGGATCGTCATGCTTACTGTGCCTGTTGCAGCCGCAGGTGGTTTGGGGGGGCTTGCTCTGTTGAATACGTATGTAGAGCAATCTCTTGATATGCTCACAATGTTGGGATTTGTCATTTTGATCGGAATCGTGGTTAACAATGCGATTCTGTTGGTACATCAAACTTTGTTTCATATTCGTGAAGATGGTATGACGGTAAATTCGGCTATCGAGACTGCCACGCGCAATCGAATTCGGCCTATTTTTATGTCCACGCTGACATCTGTGTTTGGAATGTTACCGCTTGTGGCATTTCCTGGTGCAGGCTCTGAACTTTATCGTGGCCTTGGCTCGGTGGTACTGGGCGGACTCTCTTTATCCGCAATTCTCACGATGGCAATCGTGCCGCCTATGATGTCGATAACAGTTGGGGTTATTGAAAGACGAAAACAGAGAAAAGAGCTGGCCGCTGAAACAGCAACAGCGCAGTGAATTGTGTGCATGAACGCTGATATTTTGCAGCTCGCGGGGCTTATTGAAAAGGCGAAGCGGGTCGTAGTTTTCACTGGCGCCGGTATATCAACTGAATCTGGAATCCCTGATTACAGAAGTCCCAAAGGTATATGGTCACAAACTACGCCGATCTATTTCGATGAATACGTGGCGTCTGCTGAAGCTCGGGTGGAGGCTTGGCTCCGAAAATTCGAGATAGACCGTGATATGATTGGGGCTGAGCCGAATCGAGGTCACCACGCAATAGCGAGACTTGTCTGCTCGGGAAAGGTCAGCTCCGTGATCACTCAGAACATTGACGGTTTACACCAATTGTCCGGTGTACCTGAAGAACGTGTGATCGAGCTGCACGGCAACGGAACCTATGCAACATGTTTGTCGTGTGGCGCACGTCATGAGCTGGGACCTATCAAGGCGGCCTTCGAAGTTGATAGGTCACCACCAGTGTGCACCGAATGTGGTGGTATCGTGAAAACAGCGACCATATCCTTTGGCCAACCGATGCCAAAGGTTGCCATGGAGAGAGCACGGAGAGAAACGATGGCTTGTGATCTGTTTTTGGCCGTGGGATCATCGCTGGTCGTTTATCCAGCGGCCGGTTTTCCTGAGATTGCAAAGAGAAATAATGCCGGGCTTGTGATTATCAATCGCGATCCGACCGGGCTCGATACTATCGCCGACTTAGTGCTACATCGGGAAATAGGGCAGACGCTGGGAGATGCGGTTAGAATGAATTAAAATTCGGCTTACGGCGGTGTTCCAATGCTCTCGCAGTAATGCCTGGAGCAATCGGTGAAGGCACCCGATCTGACTTTGCGCAATTCACCCCCGAAAATGTTTTAGAGCACGGGCTTGCGCGATTTCCAGTCGAATGTAGAATCCTCTAACATGCGTGGATATTTTGGCATCGGCATTGAGGGCGTTAGCAAACCTATAAACGTCGGCAATCTCGTGCGGTCCGCGCACGCGTTCGGAGCCAGCTTCGTCTTCACCGTAGCCGCAAATTACGATGTATCGGAAAGTGCTTCTGATACCTCAAACACCCCAAGCGAGGTGCCTTTTTATCCTTTCGATGATATCGATTCGCTTCGCATGCCGAAGGGCTGCGCTCTAATTGGGATAGAGATCGACGATAGGGCTATCAACCTGCCAAGTTTTCGACATCCCCGGCGTGCTGCATATGTGTTAGGTATGGAGCGGGTAGGCTTAAGCTCGGCTATGGTGAAATGCTGCGATCATTTGATTAAGATCCCAACAAAATTCTCCCTTAATCTTGCAACCACGGGTGGTATTGTGATGTACGATCGCATGTTATCACTTGGACGGTTTGCCGAAAGGCCGGTGATGTCGGGGGCGACACCTGAACCTCTCCCGGAGCACGTATTCGGGACGCCGGTCGTTCGTCGGGGCGTAACAAATATAGAGGAACCGTGATGAGGTTTGTGTTGGCCGCCATGGTAGGCTGCATTTTGATAGCGGTATCGCCGATTTCTGCTAAAGAGATCGGGGTCTTCAATGACTGGTCGGCACATGTAGAGGGCAATGGCAAGTCCCGAACCTGTTGGATTTATAGTAAACCGGTCAAGCACGAGGGCAGATATAAAAAGCGCGGCCCCATCTTTTCATATATTACTCATGTCCCTCGCGAAAAAGTTGCAAATCAAGTTCAGTTTACCGCTGGATATACGTTCAAAAAAGGCAGCGTTGCCGAATTATTGATCGGTAAAAGTAGATTTAAGCTCTTTACGCACGAGGATAATGCTTGGTCCGAGAGGGAAGATGCGGCCATCGTTCGCGCTATGCGTTCAGGGTCTAAGATGATAATCACTGGGGTTTCGTCACGAGGGACCAAAACAAAGGATACTTATTCCCTGTCTGGCGTAAGCGCTGCGCACGATAAAATCAGCAAAGCGTGCAAGGTCAGTTAAGCTATCTTCTGGCGCGCTCTTCGAGCGGCTGATAAACTGATTTATGATGATGACAGGCTTTCCTCACATGAAACGGAATGTTGCCTTGCTTTCGCTTTGTCAGGGCTACGCGCAGACCAGTGTAACGGTCGTTATTAGCGTTTCCGCTTTAGCGTCTTTGCTAATTATAGAGGATAAATCGCTAGCGACTTTGCCCCATGCATTCATGTGGGTTGCTACAGCAATGGCGGCGACCCCAGCCTCCTTGCTTATGAGGAGATTTGGGCGCCGTGGTGGGTTTGCTATCGGGTCGGTGTTCGGGTTGGTAGGTTGCGCGTTCTGTACTCTAGGTCTCTATATTGGAGAGTTCTGGATATTCATTGCAGGCACCTCTGCATTCGGTGCATTTAATTCGTTTAATCAATACCTGCGCTTCGCCGCGGCAGAAGCTGCGACCGACGAGTTCCGCCCGAAAGCAATTTCGTGGGTAATTGGAGGGGGTATTATCGCCGCATTCGTAGGCGGCACTTTAGTTGGTAATACCACAAACCTGTTGGTGCCACAGTTTGTGGCAACCTATATCATACTGGCTGTTGTGCCTATTTTATTCTCTATAACCATACAATTTGTGCGAATGCCGAAAGAGGCGGACACCGATCTTCTGGCAGGGGGGGGTAAAAAGGGGAGTGGCCGGCCGCTTAGTGAAATTATGAAACAGCCGGCATTTATAGTTGCTGCTATTGGCACTTCTGTTTCATGGGCTGGGATGATCATGATGATGGCGGTCGCGCCTTTGTCGATGAAAATTTGCGGTCTGGAGGCTGAGGTTCCCTTCGTAGTTCAGTGGCATATGTTCGCCATGTTCGCACCGTCATTATTTGCGGGACAGCTTCTCGCCCGCTTTGGTAATTTGAACGTAATTCTGCTTGGGTTTGGGCTATTTTTTGGCGGTATTGTTGCGGGGCTATTTGGCGTCACGCTTACTAATTTTTTCCTAACCAACATCTTTATTGGTGCTGGATGGAATTTGATGCTCATTGGGTCAACAGCGCTTCTTGTGACGTGTCACACAGAGGAAGAAAAAGGTAAGGTTCAAGGTGCAAACGATACTATCGCTTATTTTCTAGCAGCCATATCATCGTTTTTTGGTGGATATTTGCAGATAAAACTGGGTTGGAACGTTGTGATGATAGCGATCGTGGCCCAGATTATAATTGTACCTGTTGCGGTTTTGTGGATGCGGTCAGTGAATGCTCGAGCGGCTGCGACTGGGTGAACACGCGGACTAGACGTCAACCTGGGCTCTGGCCGACGTCAATATATTTTTCACAGCGTTGCTCGGGAGGTTGACCTAGATAGTACTGAACAAAGCTCTGCATACTAGACTTTTTTCGGAATCTTTTGTGCGACATGAAACGGTATGTGAAGACACGCCATGTCTTTTATGGGTCTCACTGGAGCTTTTCAGATCCTATTTTAGCCCTTCTTTTCTCGCTAGTTGCGAGGTGCCAAAGAAAATGATCGCAGCGCCGACAAGGGCCCAGACACCAGGGACCTCATCAAAAAAAATGAAGGCAGCAATCGCCGTAATCGGCAGTCGGATGAATTCAAATGGGATGACTACACTTGCGTCAGCGCATTTCATGGCTTGTGCTAAACACATATGCGCAGCCCAAGCTGTCCCACCCATAAATACAATCATTGGTAGGTCCGTAAGTGGAGGAGTGTGCCAATTTAATACCGTTGGGATCGCTGCGAACAGGATAAGCCAGATATTGAGGTTCAATACAATCAGTCGGGCCGGTTGAGTGTGGGAAAGCATTTTGGTGCAGATGTCGCCGCTGGCGTAGCCTAATGCTGAAAGAAATACCACAAATGCCATTATATCAAAAATGGCAATACCCGGACGGAGAATGACTAGTACACCAATAATGCCAGACGCGACTGTCACCCATCGGTGTCGGGTTACCTTCTCGCGCAAGATAAGTGCAGAGAGGAGCAAACCGAAAATAGGTAGGGTGAAATGTAATGCCACGGCCTCTGATAGGGGCAGGGATGTGATTGCGAAAAACCATGTTGAGACGCCGGTAAAGGTGCAGAGCCCGCGCAATATGTATAGTCCACCTAGTTTATTCGCACGAAATGTGTGCGTTACCTCCCGCGATGTGTTTAAAACTGTTGGTAATGTAATCAGAAGTCCTACAACGCTTCGGAGGAAGACCTGTTCAAACGGGGGTATAGTATCGGAGAGGAAACGCACGGCAATAATCATGGCAGAAAAACTGGCAGTGCTAGCGATCATCCAGAGGATGCCCTTTAACGCGGGAGACAGTCTTATGAAAAGGTTCGTCATCGAAACGGGAATGCTGTGTTGATCGATCGAGCCGTGCCCCTATATTGCCGCCATGTCAATAACTGAAGAACTTCATAATGGTACGAATGATGGAAGCCAGATCGATTTAGTTGGTCTTTCACGCTCTGAAATGGAAGCCGTATTTGACGAGATAGGCCTTCCTCGCTTCCGCGTTAAGCAGGTTTGGCATTGGATTTATCACCATGGCGTCCGAGAGTTTTCCGAAATGACGACCATTGCCAAAGAACTTCAACCGAAGCTCGCAGCAGGGTTCATGATCTCACGCCCGGGCGTCACAACTGAAAAAACATCGACCGATGGAACCCGAAAGTGGCTTTTAAATTTTTCAGATGGAAAGATGGCAGAAACCGTGCATATACCAGAGGAGGATCGCGGAGCTGTCTGTATTTCTTCGCAGGTCGGCTGCACGCTTACCTGTAAGTTTTGCCACACCGGCACCCAACGAATGGTGCGTAATTTGTCGTCAGCTGAGATTGTCGGCCAGTTTATGCTGGCGCGAGACTCTTATCGGGCATGGCCGTCATCGAAGGAGCCACGCCAGCTGACTAATGTCGTTATGATGGGAATGGGAGAGCCGCTTTACAACTATGAGAATGTAGCCAAAGCGCTACGCATTATTACAGACGAGGAGGGCATTAACATTTCCCGTCGCCGGATCACTCTTTCAACCGCTGGAGTAGCGCCGTTGATCCCCAAGGTTGGCAAAGAACTAGGCGTTCAGCTCGCAATATCGCTGCACGCCGTGCATGACGATTTGCGTGATGAAATTGTACCGATCAATAAAAAATATCCTATAGCCGAATTGTTAGATGCTTGTCGTTCCTATCCAAAAGCGAAAAATTCTAGAAGGATAACTTTTGAATATGTGATGTTAAAAGGCGTCAACGATACGCCAGCAGATGCGCGCGAATTGGTCCGTCTAATTCGCGGTATTCCTGCTAAAATTAATTTAATCCCATTTAATCCGTGGCCCGGGGCGCCATACGACTGTTCTACCAATGACGACATTGCGGTCTTCGCTGGTATTATCAACCGTGCAGGGTATTCGTCGCCTGTTCGCACGCCCCGTGGGCGGGATATACTTGCCGCCTGTGGTCAGCTAAAGACAGCCAGTGAGCGGGAGCGCAAGCACATTTAAATTAAGATGACCCCTATTGAGGGAAATAATGCCGCTGAAGATCCAAGAGGTTAAGTTGCATTCTCTTTGTGGCCGGAAAATTTGATTTCGATGTTTCTAAAATCCGTTTATTTTAAATGCGATCTAATCAAGCCTACTGCGTGCCACGCATGAGATGGGTAGGGTTTTATGATTTTGCATTTAAATCGGTATTGTTTCTGATGCCTGTAAAAATCACACCTCGACTAACTAAATGCAGGCCCCGTTGATTGCGCTAACTTGCTGGATCTGATGTAAGTCCTATACTCCTTGCGCCACAAGTTGAGAGGTTTTTATGGCAGGACCAAGACCTGGAGAGGTCAGAAAGATTGTGCTCGCTTATTCCGGTGGGCTCGACACCTCCGTTATTCTGCGATGGCTGCAGCAGACATATGATTGTGAAGTTGTGACCTTTACTGCGGATCTTGGGCAGGGGGAAGAGGTGGAGCCGGCGCGTGAAAAGGCTGAGGCTGCTGGCGTGAAGGAAATCTATATTGATGATCTGCGAGAAGAATTTGTGCGGGATTTTGTTTTTCCTATGTTCCGCGCTAACGCCCTATATGAAGGTATCTATCTACTCGGCACGTCGATCGCTCGACCGTTAATTTCAAAGCGTCAAATTGAAATTGCTCGAGAAACTGGCGCTGATGCCGTCAGTCACGGTGCAACCGGGAAGGGGAACGACCAAGTAAGGTTCGAGCTTGGCTATTACGCGTTAGAACCGGATATCAAGGTTATCGCACCTTGGCGTGAGTGGGACCTTGATTCGCGCACTAAACTTATGGAATTCGCCCGCAACAACCAAATTCCAATCTCACGCGATAGGCTCGATGAACCGCCCTACTCTACGGATGCTAATCTTTTGCACATCTCATACGAAGGGAAGGCTCTCGAAGACCCTTGGGTTGAGGCTGATGAAGCAATGTATACCCGCTCGGTCTCTCCGGAGCGTGCGCCCGATATCCCCACTTATATCGAGCTCGGTTTTCAGGCGGGTGACGCGGTTAGCATAAACGGTGAAAAATTATCGCCGGCGGCGCTGTTGCAAAAACTTAATGTTACTGGCGGCGCAAACGGCATTGGGCGCATTGATATTGTGGAAAATCGTTACGTCGGCATGAAATCTCGTGGTGTCTACGAAACGCCGGGCGGAACAATCCTCGCCGCTGCACATCGCGGCATTGAGTCAATTACACTCGACCGTGGCGCTGCTCACCTAAAAGATGAGCTGATGCCGCGTTATGCTGAGCTGGTCTATAACGGTTTCTGGTTCTCTCCTGAGCGCGAGATGATTCAAGCAGCTGTCGACGAAAGTCAGAAACATGTTGATGGCACGGTCCGTCTAAAGCTGTTCAAAGGATCTGTCAGTGTTGTAGGTCGTAAGTCCCCAGTCAGCCTTTATTCGGAAGAGCACGTCACTTTCGAAGCCGACACTGTCTACGACCAACGCGACGCGGAGGGCTTTATTAAACTAAATGCTCTGCGTCTGCGGCTTATGAACGCCCGCAAGGGATGACTGATGGCACTGGGGTCTCGAGGCCCCAGTTTTTGCTTGCGGCGTTGTGGGCGCTGCTCGCTGCCGGTAGCTTCACCGTGATGATCGCGAGTGTACGCTATATGGACGGCAAATTTGATGCGTTTGAGATTGTTTTCTTCCGCGCGCTAGTCGGAGTTTTCATCGTCATTCCGTTGGTAAGCAGATCAGGATTTACAGCGCTTCGGACCTACCGCCTACGCATGCATTTGGTGCGGACGCTATTTGCGCTATTCGCTATGGCGACTTTGTATTATGCATTGGCTTTTATTCCAATAGCGCAGGCAGTCGCACTTACATTTCTCATACCGCTCTTCACCACTATTGCCGCGGGAACAGTGCTGAACGAAAAAGTTGGCTTCTACCGCTGGGGAGCAACGTTAGTTGGGTTCTGCGGCGCACTCATTATTATCAGACCTGGTTTAACGGAGGTAAGTTTGCCGATCCTTTTAGCAGTGTTGTCGTCTGCCCTTTACGCTGGTGCCTGGTCCAGCGTCAAAATCTTAACGCGGACGGACTCTGCGGCTGCAATTGTTTTCTGGATGAACATTTTGATGGTGCCCTTGACTGCTATTCCGCTGATTTTTGTTTGGGTTACACCTGCACCGGAAGATGTCTTCGTGATTGGGATCATGGCTCTTTCAGGGTGGGCGGCACACTATTGCCAGGCGCGTGCCTTTGCGTCCGCCGACGCCAGTGCAGTGATGCCATTTGATTTCCTGCGCCTACCACTGGGTGCCCTCCTCGGTTATTTACTTTTCGCCGAAATTATAGACACATGGACTTGGGTTGGTGCGGTTGTCATTTTCCTCTCTGGATACTACACCGTTAGGCGCGAATCTTTTCGGAACCAGGGAAAATAGCCTCAGCTCAGCACTCAACGCAGTCCTAAGTCGCCTTGCTGGACGTTCATGGTCATATCCTCAAACAAGGTGCATAACTTTGATCGATTGAAGAAAATGGCGCCGGCATGGTGTGTTTTTATATATCGGGAGGGTCAATACCGTTCTGTCTGCAGGCTGCCACTAGTGTGTTGTGCATTAGACAAGCGATTGTCATCGGACCGACGCCGCCAGGAACTGGCGTAATAGCCTTCGCGTGCTCCACTGCTTCTTCAAAGGCGACATCACCAACCAAACATGTCTTTCCTTTTTCTTTGCTAGAGACCCGATTTATTCCCACATCTATGACGGTTGCACCCTTTTTAATCCAGTCACCTTTGATCATTCGTGGTTGTCCAATCGCTGCAATCAGAATATCAGCGTCTCTGCATATAGCTGGGAGATTGTTGCTACGGGAATGCGCAATCGTTACTGTGCAATTTGATTCGAGTAATAGCTGCGCCATCGGCTTTCCCACAATATTAGACCGGCCTACCACGACAGCCTTGAGGCCGGTTAAATCTCCTAGGCATTCTTTTAGCAAGATGCGGCATCCGAGCGGAGTGCAAGGCACCATGCCGCCTCTGCCAGCAGACAGAAGTCCGACATTGCGGAGATGAAATCCATCTACATCCTTTGCAGGGTCGATGGCGTCAATGACTGAGTTTTGGCTAATTTGGTTAGGAAGTGGCAGTTGTACCAGTATGCCGTTTACCGATGGGTCGGCATTGAGTTTCTTTATCGTAGCTAACAGGTCTGCTTCTGATGTGTTTCCAGGTAGGTCTTCGCCCAACGATAGCATGCCGGCTTCAACCGTTTGTTTATTCTTGTTGCGAATATAGACTTGGCTTGCTGGATCCTCCCCGACTAGGATTGTGGCTAGGCCAGGCACAATTCCATAAGTTTCCCTTAACCGGTTGGTTTCTGCGGCAATACGTTTACGGAGACTGGCCGCAAATCTTTTTCCGTCGATGAGTTTTTCGGCAATCATCAAGCTCTTTCAGGTGGCAATCCAGATGTAAACTTGCCGCAGAATACCATCCTTCAAAAACAATAATATAAGAATGGCGATAAGCGGTGAAAAATCGATCCCACCAAAATTTGGTAGCAGATTGCGTATCGGCCGCAGCATGGGTTCAGTAAGTCGATACAGCGTATCACCAACCATATAGATGAGGCGGTTGCCGGTGTTGATCACATTGAAAGCAATTAGCCAACTCATGATTGCGGAGATGATAAAACACCACATATAGAGATTTACGATAATATCGAGCAGGTTGAAGATGGTGGTAATGAGTTGCATAAAAAGGGCGCCTGTAAGTTAGTAGTTAGCAAGGTAGCGGCGGCTGGATTCTGGCGCAACCCGTTGGTGCTTATCGACCTAAATCATAGGGTCGTACTAGATGAATTCAGACCCTCCAGGTTGCTTGACATGAACACCCATCGTCCACATTATCCTGCCCATTCGCCTGTGGCCGGCACCGTGGGGCCGTAGCTCAGTTGGGAGAGCGCGTCGTTCGCAATGACGAGGTCGTCGGTTCGATCCCGATCGGCTCCACCACTATTTATCGCATGTCCCTTGTTGTTAGACACTTCAGGTTTTTGTATTCGGTAACTGATACAAAATCCAATCGGTATGGCTGGTAAATCGCTGCAGGCCCGACCGTTTGTCCATTGGCCGGACGCCAAGCTAGTTTATTCCTTTTGTTAAGTGCAGAGGCACACCTTCTCAGATTTTACGGACGAATTTCGTTATCACCATTAAAAAAAATAGGGCGGCTCGCGCGGCCGCCCTATGGCACGTTCAGTACCGCCCGTCAGGAAATGGAATCCAAATCATTAATGACTTGTTCGGGGTGATCGGCGGCCTTGACCTCATCGTAGGCAAAGTGAATTTTGCCATCTGGTCCGATTAATACTGATTTCCGAGGTGCCTTCAGGCTGCCTGCTTCTGAAACACCAAATGCAATAGATGTGCTTCCATCCAAATCACTCAGCAAATCATAAGGGAAGGAGAATTTATCACGAAACGCGGCGTTATCTGCTGGGCTATCAAAAGAGATCCCCAGGATTGATGTGTTGCGGTCTTCAAAGTCTTGGATTCGATCACGGAACCCGTTGCCTTCGATCGTTCAGCCGGGTGTATCGGCTTTTGGATACCACCAAAGCAGGACGTAGCGGCCGGCAAAGTCATCTCGCGTAACTGTCTTGCCATCCTGGTTCGGGAGGCTGAAAGCCGGCGCATCGGTGCCGGTGGCGATTAGGGCCATTCAGAAAACTCCATTATAAATGTTAACGATAATATTTATAACACGGTCTTTAAAAGTTCAAAATAGAGGTAAAAACCCGGCGCAATGCGCCGGGTTAATGGGTGTTAGCGTTAAGTTTCAAACGAAGTCCGGTTCACTGCGTTTGCGACAGCGTAAGCAGAGGCGATTATGCCAACCTTCACTGGCAAATTTTTCGCCGCATGACATGCATTTGCGTTCTGTTGGTACGTCGCTCGCGGCGCGATGCTCCATTACAAGTTCTTCACTTTCGAGCGAGCTTGTATCCGATTCACTCATGTAATAGCTCCCTTGTCGTTATCGATCGTTACTTGGTCGATAGTTGTCCCAACCACCATTTTGGTGGTGTCCCCACTTTTACGCTCTGAGACGATTAGCCTCTGTTTTGCCTGCCTATTGTTGCACCTTAAAAGATGTCTTGTTGCAGACCCAACCATTTACGCGGATTGCTGATTTAATTAACAAAATCACCCCCACCCGTAAGGGAAAAAAGACAATTATATTCAGCTAGAGCCGTTCCAACATCAAACTTTGGAGGTCGCCTCTATTTTTCCGTATAGTATCACGATTCCAACTGGGAGGGGTAGTGAATCTGCATGCTCAGCGGGTATTTTCATGAGGATTTTTAGGCAACTGACGAAATTCTGACAATTTGCCGCAGTCGCTTTTCTCATGCATTAATCGCATTTCTAAAAAGTTTGGCTATCTGGAATTGCAGCGATCGCCGCTGCGGCTACCTCAAGGTCCTGCTCCCCGGTTCCAGAGCCAACGCCAACACCGCCGATACAATGGCCGTCGATGATAATTGGCAGTCCGCCAGGCAAATTAATACGTTGACCGTCAGTCCCTAATGCGAGTTTTATATCGACACCTTCCAACAGACCGCCTGATGGCTCCCTGTAGCATGCAGCCGTACGGGCTTTTCGAAGGGATGTCTCAAGCGACATGTGAAAAGCTCCGTCCATGCGGATGAATGCAAGTAAGTTGCCGCCATTATCCACGACGGATATACATTGCGGTTGTCCTATCTCCGCCGCTTTTTCAACGCCCGCATTCAGCACCGCAAATGCTCCCTCATGTGTAAGTTTTAGAAATGGTTTTGTTTCAGACATGACATAACCTCAGATTTTGGTCCGAACAGTCTTTCAGTTGTGAGAGGTCAACGCAACTCTATGTTGTTTTGACAGGCGCCGGCAACTTAATCGGTCGGTCGTTAATGCAGCAGTGAAGGAAAGCCGCTGTTGCCGAAAGCCCAATAGCGAGCCACCAGGCAGCTTCGTAGGTGCCGAAGATGTCATAAAATAATCCGCCTAAGAATACTCCGGTAAATGCACCTATCTGATGGCTTAGAAAAACTATGGCAAATAGTGTGCTCATATATCGGGGTCCAAAAATTTGGGCCACGATTCCACTTGTAAGCGGAACAGTAGATAACCACAAAACCCCCAAGATCGCGCTGAACCCAATTACCGTCACCTCATTAACAGGCAGATACAGGAAAATTAGAAATAGCAGTCCGCGCGCGATGTATATTTGGCTCAATAGATTTCTTTTCCGCCACTTTCCGCCTGCCCAACCCGCGATAATAGTGCCGAATAGATTAAAAAGCCCGATAATGCTTATCGCCGTTGCTGCTAACCAAGGACCTGCGCCGCTATCAGTCAAATATTTGGGGAGGTGTGTCCCTACAAACTGAACCTGAAAACCGCATACGAAGAAGCCCATAACTAACAGCCAGTAGCCGCGATGGGCGCTGGCCCTTTTGAGTGCGCTACCCAATGTTTCAGTGTCAGGTTTGGAGAATGCTGTATCACCTGCCCATCGCATAGAATAGGCAAGCGGGACGGCTACCGCGACCATCGCCGCAAGCCCGAGGATGCCGCTCGCCCAGCCAAAACTGTCAATCAAACCGGTCGTGGTCAGGCCGAACGTGAATTGTCCTGCCGATCCACCTCCAGTGACAATACCGAGCCATAATGTGCGTGACTTTTCTGGCGCGATCCGGCCGACAATACCAAGCGGCAAAGTCAACCCAACCCCTGAGGCACCAATGCCGACGATCACTCCCGCCGACAAAAACATGGTTTCTGGCGTTACCGACACTGATATAAGTGCAAGCCCTACGGTATAGAGTCCGGCAGCAAGTGCGATAACTGTTGTTGGCCGCATATATCTATCCGCGAGTGCTCCAGTAAATGGCGCGGCTATGCCCATTACAAGGTTTTGGGTTGCGATAGCGAGGGCAAACTCACTTATCCCCCAGTCCAAGTCGGTAATTATCGGATCAAGAAACAGACCGAAGCTTTGACGCGACCCGTTCGCGATCAGCACCACCGCTGTAGCGGCAAATAAGATATAAAAAGGCGAGCGCCAGAAACTTTTCATTGAAATAAATTCCGGAACAGTAACTGCTATTTACTATACTCGTTTGACGGTCAGCTTAAATCAGTCAGCACTAGAATTATGTGTCTGTATTTTAGCGGCCGCCGGAATTTCGGCCATTTCGGCACCTTCTCCCAGTTCGATCAACTCAATCTTCTCGCCGCGGGTAGCAACTTTCTTTGTAGAGGTGCTGATCTTAGCTATATCGTCCTGCGCTTGTCTAAAGTGTGTTTGCAACTTTTCAACTCTATCGTCTATACGGCCGACATCAACCAGTAACTTGCGGACTTCCGTTTGGATTAGACCAGCCTGTTCTTGCATAGAGGCATCCTTTAGAACCGCCCGAACGGTGTTAAGCGTGGCCATAAGTGTTGTTGGCGAAACAATCCAAACTCGAGCGCGATAAGACTTGTCGACTGTCTTTGAGTGATTTGCGTGAAGTTCAGCATAAACTGCTTCGGAAGGTAAAAACATCAGTGCCGACTCTGCAGTCTCACCAGGAATGATATAGCGCGCCGCAATATCATTTACATGTTTCAGCACGTCTGCAGAAAATTCGCGGGCGCACTGCCTTTTGCTTATCTCATCTTTGGCCGCCCGAAGCGCATGGTAACTTTCAAGCGGGAACTTTGCGTCGATAGCGATGGCGCCGGGTGGATTGGGTAGGTTAAGTATGCAGTCGGCGCGTTTTTTATTACTGAGTGTTTTTTGAAACTCGTAGGCGGACGGCGGCAGCGCGGCCTTTATCAAATCCTGCAACTGGATTTCACCGAACACGCCACGCGCCTGGCGGTTGGTGAGAACATCCTGAAGCTTTACTACCCGTGCTGAAAGGTCTGTGATGTTTTTCTGTGCGGCGTCTATTACTGCCAGACGTTCTTGCAACTTGATGATGGTTTCCGACGATTTGGTGCTCGTTTGTTGTAAGGTGTCCCCGACACGTTTGGTAACGTCTGCGAGCCGATCTTCTAGCGTTTTAGTGATAGCTAATTCTTGGTTTTGTAGACGTTCAGAAAGAGCTTTCTGGCTCGCCGCGTCCGCTTCGGCAATTTGCGTGAGACGGCCAGCCAGTTCAGCCTGCTGGGCTGCCAGGCGGTCTGTGTTGTGCGCGATGATCTTCGATGTTTCCTGCTTGCTGCTACGGAATAAGGCGAGTGCCGCCAGAGTCGTGGTAACAGCGGCAAATGCGAGCACAATAATTATGATTAAATCCATAAATCGGAGCATACCCTGAACTTTCGCGAATCGGACTGCATGACCGTTTGGAATAAGAGATGCTTGACCCTGCTGAGGTGAACGCATACGTAAACTTCAAAGAATTACCTTAGGTATAAACTCATGGCTTTGCTGCCCATTATTACTGCTCCAGACCGACGATTAAAAAAAGTCGCGATACCTATTGAGGACGTGGATGACGAGGTGCGTTGCTTGATGGACAGTATGCTGGAAACTATGTACGCGGCGCCGGGTGTGGGATTAGCAGCGCCGCAGGTTGGCGACTTACGACGAGTTATCGTTGTAGATGTTGCCCGTGCGGGAACAGATCCAACGCCGATCTGCCTCGCTAATCCGGAAGTTATTGCCACCTCGGACGATGTTTCCGTTTTCGAGGAAGGTTGCTTGTCGCTTCCGGAGCAGTTTGCCAACGTAAAGAGGCCCAAGAGTGTATGTGTGCGATATCGCGACTACGAAAACAAGATATGTGAACAAGAGATGGACGGGTTTTTGGCAACTTGTGTCCAACATGAGATTGATCACCTCAATGGTGTATTGTTTGTGGACCATATCTCGAGCCTCAAGCGTAGTATGTTATTGCGCAAACTTACCAAAATTAAAAAATCCGCGGCCCACGCGCGGGCTTGAGAAAGTAAATGCGAGTTGCTTTCATGGGCACGCCGGAGTTCTCAGTGCCTGCGTTGTCCGCCCTGATTGAAGCCGGACACGAAATCGCCTGTGTGTATTCACAGCCACCTCGTCCTGCTGGTCGGGGGCACAAAAAGCGCCCTTCTCCGATACAAGAGCTTGCCGAGTCGCTCGACCTCGACGCGCGCCAACCGAGCAGTCTCGGCGAAAAGACCGTTCAGGCGGAGTTTTTATCTCTAAACGCGGATGTAGCCGTTGTGGTCGCTTATGGGCTTATATTGCCAAAACCGATACTTAGTGGACCAAGGCTCGGATGTTTAAATATTCATGCTTCGCTTTTGCCTAGATGGCGCGGCGCGGCGCCCATTCAACGGGCAATACTTGCCGGTGAATCTGAGACCGGCATTACTATAATGCAAATTGACGATGGGCTTGATACCGGTCCGATATTGGCGGTTGAGCGCGTACCGATTACCAAAAAGACGACGGCATCCAATCTTCATGATGAGCTTGCCAACATCGGCGCGCGATTGATTGTTGAGGTGCTATCCAATGATCTACCCTCTCCCGTTTCACAGCCAGAGGAGGGGGTGACCTATGCACAGAAGCTCGATCGTTCGGAGGGACGAATAGACTGGACAAGGGCTTCGAGCGAGATAGACCGGCGAGTGCGAGCTCTCAACCCATGGCCTGGGGTGTGGTGTGAGCTAAATAGCGAACGGTTGCAAATTTTCTCAGTAAAGCCGGTTAACGGTAGCGGTGTCCCCGGGACGGTAATTGCCGAACCGCTCATCGTTGCTTGCGGTGAAGGTGCATTGCAGATTGATCAAGTGCAACGTGCGGGTAGGTCAAAGATGCCAACGGCTGACTTCGTGCGTGGTTACCCCGTGCCAATTGGGACGGTGTTTTCATGACGCGGTGGAAACTCACCGTTGAATATGACGGCAGCGCTTACGTGGGCTGGCAACGGCAGGCAAACGGTCCATCAATCCAACAGGCCATTGAAGAGGCTGTATTAAGGTTTTGTGGTGAAGACGCACGAGTGCATGGAGCCGGTCGAACCGATGCTGGTGTTCATTCCTTGGGGCAAGTGGCCCACGTAGATATATCTAAAGCGACCGACTCTAAAACTGTTCGCGAGGCGCTCAATGCCCACATGAGCAAAGAGCAGATTGTTGTTACAGAAGCGATAGCCGTACCAATGGACTTTCATGCTCGCGTCTCTGCGGTTGAGCGGAGCTATCGTTATCGTATTTTGAACCGCCGACCGCGCCCAGCGATTGAAGCGGGCCGTGTTTGGCATGTGCCATTACTTCTCGATGAAAATGCTATGCATGAGGCGGCGCAAAATCTGGTCGGACGCCATGATTTTACAAGTTTTCGAGCCGTGATGTGCCAGGCTAAATCGCCGGTTCGGACGCTCGATGAATTACGGGTCACCCGGACCGCAGATGAGATCCATATCCATGCGCGCGCACGGTCATTTTTGCATCATCAGATCCGTAATTTTGCCGGCACGCTGGCGCTGGTTGGATTGGGAAAATGGAAGGCTGATGACGTGTCGGCGGCGCTGGCCGCGAAAGATCGATCTGCCGCGGGCCCGACCGCGCCGCCGGAAGGTCTATACCTTGTAGCTGTTAAATATCCAAAGATTGATCTACCTCATATGCCCGAATACCCGGAATAGAGGGATTGCACTATCACGTTAAGAGCGAGTGCAACAAAGAAGTCTATTGTAACGATCATAACCGCTATGGGCGCGCGTATATCTAGCATAGTCGATGCGATAAAACTTTGATATATTAGGATCGCAATCACCGAAACGAGAATAACAAACCCTGTAACATGTGGAGGAACAGCTCCACTTGCTACCAGCGTCCGGACAAACAAAAAGAGAAACACTTGCAAAACGATGGCCCAGTTCCATGCAGCGATGAACTGAAAATACTTGCTAAACCGGCCAAGCTTGCTGGTAACGTATATCATGATAAGTGGAAAGATTGTCCAGCCGATAACATATGCCGATGTTTCAACAGCTAAAATACGAAAGCTTCCTGCTTCAACTGGTTGTTCTGTGAATTTAAGGAGTACTAATGTCGCGTATGTGGGAAGCGCGACAAGGGATGCGTAGAATGAAATCCAGAACGATTCTTGTGTATTGGCAAAATATTTTGAAGCGGTGCTATCAAATTTAGCGAACCGGAAGGCTCCGTAAATCGAGAGTAGTACCTCTCGTTTGGAGACTCTAATCACGTCGCTGCAATATCGGTGAAGTATCCGGCAAGAATGGACGTATAGATATCGGTCAGGGTGCGGATATCTGAAACAGCGATGCGTTCATCTACCTTGTGCATGGTCTGGCTGATAAGTCCAAATTCCGCTACTGGACAAAAATTCTTAATGAATCTTGCGTCGGAGGTGCCTCCTGATGTGCTTAGTTCCGGTGTTACACCAGTCGCCTTTTCCACTGAACTTGTGATTAACGCGCTGAAGTCGCCTGGGGGCGTAAGGAAGGCTTCACCTGATACACGGATGTCAAGATCATATTGTCCCCCAACGGCATCACATTGCGTGTGTAGCCATTTAGTAAGCTCTTGACTGGTGTGGAGGTCATTAAATCGGATGTTGAAGCTAGCCGTCGCCTGCGCGGGGATAACGTTGGTGGCTGGGTTCCCAGTATCTACCGTAGTCAGCTGTAGGCTGGACGGCTGGAAATGATCCGTGCCCTGGTCTAGCTCGTGGGATGAGAGCGCGTCTAACATTTTTACCAGACGCGGCAGCGGGTTGTCAGCTAGGTGCGGATACGCGGCATGCCCCTGTACGCCGGTCACTTTCAAATGCCCCGTCAGACTGCCCCGACGCCCGATTTTGACCATGTCTCCCAGATTGTTCGGGTTCGTTGGTTCACCCACAAGGCAAACGTCAATCAACTCGCCTTGTTTTTCCATCCAGTCGAGCACTTTCTTAGTGCCGTTTATTGCAGGGCCTTCTTCATCGCCAGTAATGAGCAAGCTAATGGAGCCCGCAACATCACCTTTAACCAGAATTCGGCTGACGGCCTCCACGAAAGCAGCTATTGCGCTTTTCATATCGGTTGCGCCACGGCCATAGAGAATGCCATCGATTATTTCGCCTCCAAAGGGATCCACGGACCATGCGTCGGTATTTCCTAAAGGCACCACATCGGTATGCCCAGCGAAACAGAAATTGGGACCTTTGTCACCGCGGCGGGCGTACATGTTAGCTACGTCCGGCGTGCCATTTTCTGAGAACGGCAACCGATAACAAGCGAAACCCAGCTCCTCTAGCGCAGCCTGCAATACATTTAATGCACCAGCGTCTTTTGGGGTCACACTAGGACAGCGAATTAATTCTTGAGCAAGTTCGACGGCGTCAACGATGACAATCAGTCCCTAAGTAGGTCATTAATAGAAGTCTTAGATCGCGTCTGTTCGTCAACCTGCTTGACTATAACAGCGCAATACAGGCTTGGACCTTCGCTTCCATCGGGCAGCTTTTTGCCTGGCATCGACCCAGGCACAACTACTGAGTAGGCTGGAACACGGCCGGATGTGACCTCGCCGGTTTCGCGGTTTACGATCTTGGTTGACTGGCCCAGAAAGACACCCATCGATAAAACCGCGCCTTTTTCCACAATTACACCCTCGGCGACCTCTGACCTCGCACCAATAAAGCAATTGTCTTCAATGATAACAGGATCGGCCTGCAGGGGTTCCAGCACACCACCGATGCCTGCACCGCCGGAAATATGGCAGTCTTTTCCAATCTGCGCACAGGACCCAACTGTGGCCCAAGTGTCCACCATCGTGCCGGTATCTACGTAGGCACCTAAGTTAACGAAGCTAGGCATTAGTACGACGCCGGGCGCTAGGTAGGCAGAACGGCGCACGGTGCAATTTGGTACTGCTCGGAAACCCGCACTACGGAATTTTGCGCTATCCCAGCCAGCAAATTTTGATGGCACCTTGTCAAACCAAGGGCTGTCGCCGATTCCGGGAAATGATGGGCCGCCTGGCAACGGCGTCATATCGAAAATTCGAAAAGACAACAACACCGCTTTTTTTAACCATTGATTTACCGTCCAGCCATCAGAGTTTTTTTCTGCGACGCGAAGCCTGCCAGAGTCCATCCCTTCAAGCGCTGCGTCTATAGCATCACGCAACTCACCTTTAGTATTTGGAGAGATATTTTCTCGATCCTCCCATGCATGATCGATCAATTGTTCGAGTGCGGTGTCGCTCATTACTCTTTCACTTTACCAGGTTGGAATTCGCTAAGAATATATAGGAATTCCTGCTGCAGTGAAAACTACTTAGGCGCGATTTGTCACACCACGTAACCACTGGGGAAGATCGTCTGTGATGTAGTCGATGTAACTGGTGTCCGTAATGCGCTTTGCCCAGTCGGTATCGGTGCGAACCCAAACAGTTTTCATTCCCATCTCCGCCGCAGGTTTCAGGTTGCCGGGTATGTCTTCGACCATAATCGCACGTGCAGGGTCAATATCGTGGAGTGAACATAGCCGACGATATGAAACAATAGCTGGTTTGGGTACAAAATCGGCGTCGTTGATGTCAAAGATACCGTCAAAATATTCGGTGATCCCAATACGCTTCATCACCTCACGGGTGTGTTCGGTGAAGGCATTTGTATAAATAAATTTGCGCCCACCTAGACCCTTTAAGATCCCTGCGAGTTGTGGATTAGAAGTGACATCCGTGAGGTCCAGTTGGGACAGGTGACTAATATATTCTTGAGGATCGAGGTCGTGTTCGACCATCAGCCCCCTTAGTGTCAACCCATGGGTACGGAAATATCCTTTCTGGATGCGCCGTGCTTCAGCCCGATCAACGTTAAGGAAATCAGCAATAAATGATCCCATAAGATCGTCTATCTCGGCTAGCATCTTGGGAGTGATGGGGTAAAGGGTATTGTCCAGATCGAAAATCCAGACGTTGATATCTTCAATGTCTTGGAAGGACGCGCTTAGCGATGCGATTTTGTTCATTTGATTAGCTTGGCTTTTAATTCCTGGGTTAATGGATTTGTTCGAGTTTCACGAAGAAACTAGTCGCCTGTGATGTTAAAATTATTTTTGAACCTGCCGCAAATTAAACACCTGACCCGTCAGATCGAAATTGAATCTCGGTTCCTAAAAAAACACTTCCTGCAGTGATTTATCGACCGAAATGGTCTTGTACGTATTTACTCTTTCTTGGCTCGGATCATTGTGCCAGCCCCGTGTTCGGTAAAAATTTCGAGAAGCAAAGCATGCGGTACACGGCCGTCCATAATGACTGCCGCCTCAACTCCGTTCTCTACTGCTTTTAGGCAGGTTTCTATCTTTGGGATCATGCCGCCAGAAATCGTCTCGTTTTTAATCAACAACTGTGCATTTCTCGCCGACATATTGGTCATTAGATCACCCTTCTTGTCGAGCACGCCCGCGACGTCTGTGAGCATTAGCAGACGTGTCGCGCCAATAGCACCAGCAATTGCACCTGCTGCTGTATCGGCATTGATGTTGAACGTTGTGCCGTTTCGACCGATACCAAGCGGGGCGATCACTGGAATCATTTTGGAGCTTGCAAGGGTGTCAAGGACTTCCGTGTTTACGGCGTAAGGTTCGCCGACAAAACCCAAGTCGATTGTCTCCCGCTTATTTGGGGGTGTCTTGCGTGTGTGCTCAAGTTTGCGGGCCTGGATCAAATTACCATCCTTACCGGATATGCCAACGGCGGTGCCACCAGCATCGTTTATCGCAGTAACGACTTCCTTGTTAATTGATCCGGCCAAAACCATTTCAACGATATCGACAGTACGTTTATCTGTTACCCGGAGTCCGTCAATAAATTCGCTCTTAATTTTCATTTGATCGAGCATTCTTCCGATCTGCGGACCGCCGCCGTGGACAATTACCGGGTTAATACCAACTTGTTTAAGCAATACGATATCGCTGGCGAATTGCTCTGAAAGTGTTTCGTCGCCCATTGCGTGGCCGCCATACTTTACGACGAATGTCTTGCCGCCAAACTCTTGAAGATAGGGCAACGCTTCAGTGAGTGTTTCAGCTGTGCGCAGTAATGACCTGAGCCCAGTGATATTTTTTAAACCGTTTTTTTTATTCGTTGCCATCGGCATTCCCTGGATAAATTTATCCCAAGATAGTTGTTGGGGATGGCATTTACCGGATATCGGCGATTATTGCCAGTTCGGTGCGCAAGGTTTCAATACCTTCTTTTTTTGTTGAACTAGTCCTGATGATCATCGGGTGCGCAGCGACATGCTTTGCGATGAGCTTTAGGGTGTTTTTAATTGTGCGCTCGAGCGCGGCGGGCTTTACCTTATCGCATTTTGTGAAGACGATCTGGTAAGATACGGCAGCTTCGTCGAGATCCTTCATCACTTCGATGTCCTTGGATTTGAGGCCGTGCCGGGCATCTATCAGCAAACAGACGCGACGCAGGGATGGCCTGCCGCGAAGATAGTCGAAAATGAGGCGTGTCCAACGCCGGATTTCGGTCTTGGATGCTTTAGCGTAACCGTATCCAGGGAGATCGGCGAGGATCAAGGCATCTTTTAGCTGAAAAAAATTTATCTGTTGCGTCCGCCCTGGCGTGTTGGAGACGCGGGCGAGGGCCTTACGATCCGTTAGTGCATTAATGAGGCTTGACTTGCCCACATTTGACCTCCCGACAAATGCAATTTCTGGCAGATCGGGTTTTGGCATGCTGCAGTAGTCGGGGGCGCCGGAGATGAATACACAGTCCTGCGCAAATAACCAACGCCCGCGCTCCAGCAGCTTTGCAGATAATTTTAGTGCGTCCGGGTCATCGTTCATGACCGGGCTCCGTCGATCTAATTCAGCGGCGTTTTCGTTGGCGCCGGGTTTTGCCCTTGGCCTTACTTTTCGCCTTTGCTTTCGTTGCGTTTGCTGCAGGATCCGGCTGGTGAGCGGTTTTACCGCTCTCGTTTGCCTTTGCAGCGTTACTCTTTTTGTTCCCGCGCGGCGGCGCTTTAGGAGGCTCAGCGTTTATTGTCTCTCCCGATGCAGATACGCCCATTTGGCGCATGATAAGCCATTGCTGGCCGATCGATAATGTATTGTTCCATGCCCAATAAATCACGAGCCCTGCAGGAAAGCCACCAAGGAGGAAGGTGAAAACGATTGGCAGTACCATGAAAATCTTTTGCTGCATTGGATCAGCCGGTTGCGGGTTCAACTTTTGCTGTAGGAACATCGTTAGGCCCATGATGATCGGCCAAATTCCAATATTTACGATGGCTAGCGCCGGAGGCACATCCCACGGGAAAAGCCCAAACCCGATTAGAAGACCCAGCGGGTCTGGTGCTGAGAGATCCTGGATCCAACCAAAAAACGGAGCGTGACGCATTTCGATTGTTACAAAAAGCACTTTGTATAATGCGAAGAACACCGGGATTTGTATCAAAATCGGAAAGCAGCCGGACATGGGATTGGCGCCTTCCTTTTTGTACAATTCCATCATGGCTTGGTTTTGGCGCTGACGGTCGTCCTTATACCTTTCTCGAATTTCCGTCATTTTCGGTTGTAACTTTTTAAGGCGGCTCATTGAGCGATACGACTTGTTGGCAAGTGGGAAGAACAAGATCTTGATCAACACCGTTAGCAGTAAGATGGCGAGACCAAAATTGCCTAGGATCCTGTTAAAATATTCAATAGCGTAGAAAATTGGCTTGGTCAGGTAATAAAACCATCCAAAATCTACTAGCTTGTCGAACACGGGTAGGCCTAATTCGTCGCGATAGGAATCCAATAGCCGAACTTCTTTAGCACCCGCGAAGAGGCGTGTTCTATATTCGCCTGACTGCCCAGGTGCGAGAACATTTGCCGATGCCAAATAATCTGCCTGATATTTTTCCTTTACACCACGGGGTGCGCTGTGGACCCAGCGTCCCTTATTTTCGGTCTTTTGGTCCGGAACGAGCGCTGTAGCAAAATACTTGGCCGTAATGCCGATCCAATTAGTCTGGCCGTCTGGCGCGATCACGCCACCTTCTTCATCTTGGATTGAGCTGTAGCTCTCCTCTTGCAGAGTTCCGTTGATAGCTCCCGTCATGCCCTCGTGCAAAATCCAGAAGCCTGATGTCTCTGGTGTGCCCGTCAACGAAATAAGGCCGTATGGGTTTAGCGTTACAGGCTTTTTACTGTCATTTTTTACCGCTTGCCTAATTGAAAACATGAAATTTTTGTCTAAAGACACCGTTTGACTAAACACAATGCCTTGTGGATTTGTCCAACTCAGCGTTACCGGGGAGCCGACCGATAGTGTTTCTCTATCTGCGGTCCATACAGTATCAGCATCTGGTACGGTAATACCCGCTGTCTGCGAAACCCAGCCAAACTGGGCGTAATACGGGTTATCTGTACCTAATGGCGAAAGCAGAAGAATATTTGGGCTATCTTTTTTTATGGTTTGGCGATAGCTAAGTAGTGTCAGATCATCAATTAATGCGCCTTTTAAGCGAACAGAACCAATCATGCGATCAGTGATGATTTTTACCCTTGGTAAAGAATTTAGAACTGTTTGCCTGTCAATACCCAGTTCAGAAGACGGACGGCTCGCAATGGGGGTGTTGGTTCCAGTGGTGGGAGCAATACCAGATGCGCCTGGCATGGGGGCGGGCGGAGGAGAAGCTCTCTCAGATGCCGAAGTGCTTTGCTGCATCTGCTGTGTTTTTTGCGTTTCTTTTATGACACGTTCTTTTTCCAGTCTGGGTGCTTCTACAAATAGTTGAAAGCCTAGCAAGATCGAAACGCTTAGAACGATCGCCATAATGAGGTTGCGTTGTTCCATGACTTAGCGCTCGTCCCTTTCAGGTACGGGATCAAATCCGCCCCTTGTCCATGGATGGCATCTGCCAATCCGTTTCATCGCCAACCACCCGCCACGCCGGGCGCCGTGCTCACGTATAGCTTCGAGAGCATAGCATGAACAACTCGGGTAAAATCGACAGGTTTGTGGTAGGACTGGTGACATAAATACCTGATAACCACGCACCGCGCAGGTCAGCAAATTTTTGGGTAGTTTTTTTAATTGATCCATGCCGTCCCATTTTTAAATGCGCCCAGTTTCGAGCGTCATTGTACTTATGTTATTTGCGAAGCGCGCCAAGTTTTTCAAGGCCGGTTTTCAGGTCTTCTCCTAGCGCTAAATAATTCCTTCGCAGCGTCTCTTTGCGGCCGATTAGCACGATGTCATATCCCGTAGAGGCGGAATGAGGCAGTATTTCTTCTGCAATAGCCCGGAGACGCCGGCGTGCACGGTTGCGCTCGACAGCGTTTCCAACACGCTTACTTACTGTTACTCCGTACCGTGTGCCGTTTTTGACCGCTCGATCGTCAAGTGGTTGAGGAGCAGCCTGCAGTACAATACCCGCCGTGACCCATTTTCGATTTGCCGAGGCAATTCGCAGAAACTGCCTTCGGTTTCTCAGGCGCTCGATCATCGCGCCGCTGCAATCACGCGGATAGCCGCTTACGACCTCTGGCACGACGACGGGATAAAACCCGACGACCTCCCACGGTTTGTTTGCGCGCACGAAATCCGTGCCGCCGCTTACGCACTAGAACACTAGGCTGGAATGTACGTTTCAAGGTTTTCTCCGGTTTTCTGAGGTAGAAAAACTCGCCCGGTGTATAAAGTTTTGGACTTGCCAAGTCAACGAAAGTGCGAAAAGGGCGTAATCCGCCAAAATGCCGCTATTCAGTTTATGCTGTTGGATACCGGATCGTATCCTTGTGGTATAAAAAAAGTATCTAATTATGCACAGAGCTTACGTTCTACGAATTAAAAATTCAAAATTTAATGCAACGATTTTCTCGTTTTTTTACGCCATTTTCTGCTGGGAACATGATTGTAAGCTTTGTCGGGAGGCCGGTGAATGGTAGGAACGAGAGGTCCTTGGAATGGCGCAGAGGTGGAGAAAAACATTTTCTCGTTCGCACGTTTCTTTTTATTTTTGCTGTTTGTCAGCGGATTTGTAGCTTTCGTCATTTTCGACGTATACCAATACATTTCTTTCGATGTCCTCAAAGCCAATCGTTTACAGTTGCAACTCTGGGTTTCTAACCATGCCGCTATCGCTGCCGCGGCCTTTGTGGTAACGTATGCGTTAGCAGTGGCATTTTCCTTGCCTGGTGCGGTTCTTATAACCCTCACTGGCGGGTTTTTGTTTGGTCCTTATTTTGGAACCGTTTACGCCGTGATTGGAGCAACCATCGGCGCAATTTGTATTTTCCTAGCAGCTAAATACATTTTTGGTGACTTTTTAGAGGCAAAAGCTGGCCCCCGGGTAAAATGTATGGAAGCTGGGTTTCGCCAAAACGAGCTGAGCTATCTTCTCATTCTTCGGCTAGTGCCTTTATTTCCCTTCTGGTTGGTTAACCTGGTCGCGGCATTTCTGCGCGTTAGCCTGCGGAACTACGCAATTGGTACGGTTCTTGGCATTATCCCTAGTACCTTTGTGTACACATTGGCTGGCGACAGAGCTGGTGCTTTATTAAACGCAGAAGAGAACCTAGGTCTTGAGATTATATTTGAACCGCGTTTCCTCACCCTCATTTTTGGTTTGATAGTTCTTGCGTGCATCCCAATCGTCTACAAGAGCATAAAGGGGCGGAAAGATGTTCCGAATACTTAACCGGCCTGAGGTTTTATAATAGGTTTCATCATATGCCGAACCAAATCTTCGTTGATATCTGCGTCGTAGGCGGTGGCTCAGGCGGTCTCTATGTCGCCGCCGGCGCATCCCAGATGGGCGCCGATGTAGCCTTAATAGAGAGCGGCAAGATGGGTGGGGATTGTCTCAACCACGGCTGTGTACCTTCCAAGGCGTTAATTGCTGCCGCTCACACTGCGCATACCATCAAATCTGCAAGGCGTTTCGGTATCGAAGCCGCTGAGCTTAACATAAATTTTAAAGCAGTACACGATCACATCCACGGGGTGATCGGCAAAATCGCGCCGCAAGACTCTGTTGAACGATTTGAAGGTCTTGGGGTGAAGATAATTAAGGCGCGCGGGAGATTTGTTGGCCCAACTGAAGTTCAGGCTGGTGAGACCACTGTGAGGGCGAAACGTATCGTCATTGCTACAGGGTCGCGCGCTAGTATACCGCTTATCCCGGGTCTGGATTCAGTTCCGTTTCTTACTAATGAGACGATTTTCAGCTACACTAAATCGCCTTCAAAGCTGTTGATCATTGGCGGCGGAACCATTGGAAGTGAATTAGCTCAAGCATATTGTCGACTCGGTTGTCATGTGACGATATTGGACATCGCGAAGATACTTAACAACGACGACCCAGAACTAACCGAAGTAGTGCGAACTCGTATGCTAAAAGAGGGCGTTGTATTCCGTGAAGAAATAGAGATCATGAGCGTTCAAAAGGCTGGTTTAGGGGTGGCAATAGACATAAAGGACAATGGGAAAATAGAGCGTATAAACGGTTCTGACCTACTTGTTGCTGCGGGCCGCGTGCCTAATCTGGACGGTTTGGAGCTGGAAAAAGCGGGAATCGAATATGACCGTCATGGTATTAAAACAGATAAGCGTTTGCGGACGTCTAATAGCAAAGTTTTCGCAATTGGCGATGTCGTCGGCGGCTTTCATCTAACACACGTTGCTGCCTATCATGCTGGGGTCGTGCTTCGTAATGCGCTGTTCCGTTTACCCACCAAGGTCAATTATTCAGCGTTGCCTCGGGTAACCTACACAGATCCTGAAATCGCGCACGTCGGAATGACGGAGGCACAGGCACGGAAGAAATTCGGTGATATTAGAGTGCTTCGTCATCCCTTTGCTGAGAATGACAGAGCGCAGGCTCAATCCGATATAGATGGTCTTGCAAAAATCATTACCAATTCAAAGGGTAATGTTGTTGGTGCATCTATTGTTGGTCCGCAAGCGGGTGAGCTTATTCAAAGTTGGATCTTGCTAATAAAGAAAAAAATGAAGATTGGCACAGTCGCCGGACTTATTATCCCTTATCCGACCCTGGGCGAGGTCAATAAGCGCGCGGCGGGAAGCTTCTACACTTCAAAGCTTTTCAGCGAGAAGACAAAACAATTCGTCCGGTTACTTCTCAAATTAGGTTGAGGTCTCGGCGCTATGCAAAATTGTTCCTATGCACTCGTGAAGATCAACGCTACTGTTGCGCTGGTTGGGTTCTATCAAAGTACCTATTGCGATAGGATTTTTGCTCGTTTTGGCGTCCTAAGCTCTGAATTTGATTGATTGCGCTATCAGGCAGGTCGTTGCTCCCTGGGAGCTGACTAGTTATTTATTATTTAGTATTACGTATAAACGGCGAGGCTTAACATGACTAATTTCTCAAACTGGATTTTAGGCTTTTGCGCCGCGATTATGGGTGTGGCCGGGCTATTTGTTGCTTCCCATGCCGGCGACGGGGTCGGGTACTGGGGCGGATTGGCTATTTTTTTATTCGCTGTCCTTTTTGTGTTTTTCCTTATCCGGACCACCCTCGACCATGAAGAGGAGGGCCACTAACTTTTGGTCTTATCTTCCCGCCCAACCAGCGTTGCTAGCAAAAACGCTCCTCCGCCGCCTCCCGCCGATAGTAAGATCATCATATAAAATGCTCCACCCCCATAGGTATCGTAAAGCCAGCCCGTAATCAGCATCATTAGTCCCATAACGAGACCAATTGCGAGCCCTGAATAGAGACTCTGCGCAGATGCGGACATATGTTCTGGTACCGTCCGTAAAATAAAATGTATCGCCGCAAGATGTGCGGCACCAAATGTTAAGCCGTGCAGCCATTGGGTCGCGAACAGCACTGTTATATCTGTTGAGCTGCCGAGTATCGTCCAGCGCAGTAGGCCCGCTATCGCTGCAATCCACATTAATTTGATTGGCGTTAGACGCGCTAAAACCGACGCGGAAAATGCGAAGAGGATTATTTCCGCAACTACACCCTCCGCCCACAAAACGCCAATCAGGGCGTCTGATATTCCCGCTGAGCGCCAGTGAATTGTGCCAAAAACATACAGTACTGCGTGGCTTGATTGTAAAAGGCTGACTGACAAAATAAAAATTAAAAACTGCCTTTGTCTCATCAGCGTGAATGCTGGGAAACGTGCGTCAGAAGCTTTTTGGGGGTCACGCGCTGATCGCTCTGGGAGACTGCAGCTGGCGATGAAGGCGGCAATCATAGCGGCCACAATCATCCAAAGGATTACCGCATCGCCGCTTCTCTCAACAACCCAGCCTCCAACATATGCGGCAAGGATGAACGTTATTGATCCCCAAAGCCGCACACGGCCATAATTAAACCCGTGTTCCACCGACGCTCGCGAGGCGAGATTTTCGCCTAACGGGATCAATGCCATGAACATAGCGCTTGCTAGGATATTTATAAAAAAAAGAGTCCAGAATTCTTCTGCGAGGCCAAATAGCGCGTAGGTGAATACTCCCCCGGCGGCCGAGATCATGATAATTTTTTTGTGCGCGCCAGACTTATCTGCAAAGTGTGCAATGAAAGGATTAGCAAAAGCTCGGATCCAGACCCCAACCGACAGGATTAGGGCGATCTCCGCTGCGCTAAGGCCCCGAAATTCAAGCCAAGCAGGCCAAAATGGCAGATGGATGCCAACGGCCAAAAAAATCGCGGCATAATATATAGAAAAACGAGTTGCCATACTGCTCCTCGATGTAGCAGCTGTACCTTTGACATGACACCCATCTTTTTCAAAAGAAAGCGCGATTTGGTTCTTGTGTGTTTTTGGATCTAAATCGGAATATGTAAACAGTTTTGTAATGGCTACGATTCGTTACACTGAAACACTTAAAAAGCACTTGAGACCACCATCATCAGTGAACAGAAACCTATCGACGGCTGCAGTTCGATCTCGATTAATCTGGATTGTGTTTGTCGTCCATGATAACGGAAAGAAACAAGAAATTTAATTTGGGGAATAAACATGCCAACCAAGGCAATCAAGGTCGATAGTGCTGCCGAGGCCTATCTAACGGTCCTTAAAGACCGCGAAGTTGATTACTTATTTGGTAATGCCGGGACAGATTTCCCGTCAATCATAGAAGGCCTATCAAAATCGCTTGCGGGAGGTGGAAGCGCGCCAACACCAATCACTGTTCCACATGAAAATTTAGGTGTTGCGATGGCGCACGGTTATTATGTGTCAACCGGGCGGCTCGCCAGTGTAATGGTGCATGTGAACGTCGGCACCGCTAATGCAATCTGTGGTATTATGAATGCGTCCCGCGAAAACGTTCCAATATTGATGACATCGGGCCGCACCCCGTTGACTGAAGAAGGCTACGACGGTTCACGTTCCCTCTATATCCACTGGGGTCAAGAGATGTTTGATCAGGCGGGTTTAATGCGTGAAATGGTTAAATGGGATTATGAGCTCCGAAATGTAAAACAGATCGAAACCGTTGTGGACCGTGCAGTAAGTGTCGCTATGTCGGAGCCCCGGGGCCCGGTTTACCTGTCACTACCGCGAGAGGTGCTTGCCGAGAAGCCAGGCGATTTTAGCTTTCAGTCGCCATCCCGTCGCGTTGCAGCGCATGGTTCGGCGCCCGATCCAGCTGCACTCGACGAGGCCGCGCAAATTCTTACTTCAGCCAAAAACCCTCTTATAATTACCGCTAGCGTTGGGCAGAACCAGGCAGCTGTACCAGCGTTAGAGTCTCTGGCAGAGCGCTATGCGCTGCCCGTTATTACCTATCGACCAAGATATGTGAACATATCTTCTGATCATCCAATGCATATGGGGTATGAACCAGGCGCCTACTTACCGACAGTGGATGCTGTGCTAGTTGTTGATTGCGATGTGCCTTGGATCCCCTCTCTGCACAAACTGAATCCCGATGCCAGCGTAATCCACATAGGTGCCGACCCGCATTTTGAAAACTACCCCATCCGTGGCTTTCCATGTGATCTCGCAATCCGAGCCAGCGCAGTTACAGCTCTGCCGCAACTCGAGAAAGCCATGAGCGCACACGAAAAATCTACAAACGCCAAGATTGATGCTCGGCGAGAGAAAATCGGTGAGGTTAAGAGTGAGCAGGCCGCTGCCAACAAGGCGCGAATTGAAAAGATTGTTTCTGGCACAGCCGCGATGGACAATGCTTGGGTAGCTCACTGCATTGAGCAGCTCAAGGAAGACGATGACATTCTCGTCTCGGAATCCCAGCTGGCGCTTGCTAATTTGTCGCTGCGCAATCCCGGCACATATTTCGGAACAAGCCCGGCGGGCGGACTTGGATGGGGACTGGGTGCTGGCTTGGGCGTAAAGCTGGGAGACCGGGCCAAACGCGTCTGGAACGTTGTCGGCGACGGTTCTTATATGTTCGGCAATCCAACCCCGGCGCATTTCGTGTCCAGTGCCTACGACCTACCGGTCCTAACCGTTATCTTGAATAACAAGATGTGGGGATCGGTGCGGAAGGCAACGCTCGGTCTATATCCGGAAGGGTCGGCTTCCGGCGCCAACCAGGCACCCTTGACCTATCTTGAACCGGCACCTGAATATCATAAAATTGTAGAGGCGTCAGACGGCTATGGCGAAGAAGTGAGAGATCCCCGCGATCTTCCCGCGGCACTTGAACGCGGTATGAAGGCGGTTGATATCGACAAGAAAACCGCGGTCATCAACGTCCACACTACCTACGATGATGCCGCCGCCAAGGCGGACGCGGTGCGCTGATGTCTTTTCCTGTCGATGCCGTGAATATGCAGCTTGAAAAGCTGGCAAAGCATCCATTCTATGAGGGGCGTGTGCCTTCGAGCGTCGCCGATGCAGAAGACTTTGCCGCCAATGTGCCGCTTATGAGCCGGACCGAACTGGTTACGGAAATGAATAAAACGGGTTACGGTGCATTTGGCGGCGGTAATCCGGTGCGCATGAATCTTAGCCCTATGGGCTCTTCGCTCGTCCCCGTGATGCAGACGAGTAGTGACCTCGATTATCTTATTACAGCGGCTCGAACGCATCTAGATGCTTGCGGCGTTGGTCCTGGCGACGTGTGCGCAGTAACTTTTGGCTATCACATGTTCGTTGCCGGCCTATTCTACCAGTCACAGATGGAAGCCCATGGCGTGCCATGTATTCCGCTCGGTCCCGGCGAAGTAGAACGCACCGTCGAAGTCTGCACTCAGCACGATGTAACTGTGCTTGCGGGTAATCCTTCCTTCTCGTTAAAGCTGATCGAGCATGGACTGAAACCGCCAAAGGTGTTCTTTGCTGGGGGCGAGGCATTTACCGGCAATCCGAAGCTCTATGGTGCGGTGCGTGCGGCGATGCCGGATACCTTGCTAGTGGATTCGTTCTCGTTATCGGAATTCTTGCCTGTAGCGCGGACCTTTCCCGGCGGTGAGGGTGTGCATGTGTTCGACGAACTGGTGTACGCAGAGGTGGTCGAACCCGGAACCGGTGAACGGTTGGGGGATGGTGAGCGGGGTGAGCTGGTGTTGACCCATTTGAAGAAAGAGGCGCAGCCGCTGCTGCGATATCGCACTGGCGATCTAACTATTCGCCAGACCACGGAACCGCTTCACGGACGCACAATAAACCTGCCGCGCGTCGTATTTGGCCGCACCGATGACATGGTCAAAGTAAAGGGTGTAAAGGTCTACCCGTCGGAACTCCGTAGCGTTTTGCTAGGTCTCGATGGGCCAACCGGTCGATATCGCCTCACTGTGTCAGCGAAAGACGGCGGTGGTGACCGCCTTGCGCTCACTTTGGAGGGATCTGGCGGAGATGGTGTGTCTGAAGAAATTGCCCGGCGCTTTAAGAGTCAGACTTTGATTTCGGTAGATGAAATTACATTTAAAGAAATTGTTGAAGAGGGCCTCACGGTCGTGGACACGCGAAGCTGAGAGAGGGGAACAAACCACCATGACCGATGCGCCATGGCGACTAATCGTTGATAACAATTCCTATGCAGATTTTTCGGTATCGGTTTCGCCAGCCGTCGAAAAAGCTCTAGTTGGCGGCGAATCACCGCCAACGATTTATCTCAATATCTTTGACCGGGATTCGATCACCATCGGCGTCAATGAAGACCCGGAGCAAGTGCTTGATTTGGATTTCTGTCATAGTAACGACATTGATTTTCGGCGCCGTGTAAATGGTGGCGGCGCCATCTATACCGGCACAGGTTCCGCTTTTATGGTCTATTTTATTCCCACGACGCATCCAGATGTACCGGAGACCACCGCGGAGGCATTTCCAAAAATTCTTACAGCATTTGCTGAAACGTTATCAAAGCAGTTCGGGTTTCCCGCGGAATATCGGCCGCTGAACGACGTGCAGGTCGAAGGACGTAAATTGGTGCCTACCTCCCTTAAGATCGAAAACGGGGTCATGACGTTTCGCTTTGTGGTTAATGTGAAGGAAATGAATACCGCGTTCGCCGGTGCCGCGATGCCTATGCCTCCCGAAAAAGTACAGGACAAGGTGCATAAGGACCTGCAGTCGCGCTTTACCTGCCTAGAACGCGAGGCAGGACGCTGCATTTCAGCGGGCGATCTGGAGCAGATGGCGCGCGTCGCCGTTGCCCATACGTTCGGCGAACCGACACTCGAGTTTGGTCAGCTGACCGATGTCGAACGCACTTACGCTGAGGAATTCCGTAGCGTGTACGATAATGATGAGTGGCTTTTTGGCAAATCCGAGCGCAATCGGTTTCGCGCCGACACACAACCCGACGATACCGTTGGATATGGACGCGAAAAGGCCGTCGGGGGCATGCTTTGGGCAACGCTTGTAGTGCGCAACGGCAAGGTATTACATGCCATCCTGAATGGCGATTGGCACCCTCGGCCGATAGGCAGCGTTGGCTGGTTGGAAGACGCGCTTAAAGGTGTGGATGCGACCCAGGAATCCGTTCGCAAAACCATCACCTCTTTCATGCAACGCGACGACGTAGAATTTGCTAGCGTTGAAATAGACGACTTGATGGCTGCATTTGGCAAGGCGTTGAATAGCCAAAAGCCTGTTAGTTGACCCAGACACGCGATGTCTAACTTATACAGCGCGAGCCCAAGCGTGCGTTTTGAAACTCGATCTGGAGGCAGCGGTCGCTAACTCGTAACGGATCAGTTGGCCTCGAGAGGCGCCATCCAAGACTTTTAAACGGCGCGGCGCATCCGCTTCAACTTGCCGAGCAAACAGCAAAACGGCAATATCGTGGCGGGCAGAATCAAGGGCGTGTGGGGAATTTAGGATATGGGCGTCGTAGTAATTGACCGTCGGGACGATGGAATAGCGCGGGTCGTAATTAATCGGCCCAATAAACGGAACGCGCTCAACGACGAAGTGCGGCATGCGTTGATTGCCGAGCTGCCAGTTCTGCTGAGTGATGAAACCGTGCATGCACTTGTGCTGACAGGTGAGGGTGGCCATTTCTGTTCGGGTGGCGATATTGCGAGCATGGATGGTTTGGACAGCAGGGGAGCGCGTGCTCGGATGAAAGACAATCACACTATCGTTAGGCTATTAGCGGAGTCTGAAAAGCCTGTTGTGACTGCCGTTGAGGGGTATGCCGTTGGTGCCGGCGCGGGTCTCGCGATGTTGGGTGATACCGCAGTGATTGCTGACAGCGGCACCATTGGTTTCCCCTTTTTTCGTGTCGGCCTGATCCCAGATTACGGCATCCTGCATACCCTGCCGCGCCGCGTGGGTGGAGCGAAAGCACGACAGGTGTTACTGTATGCCCAGATGGTCAAAGCCTCCGATGCGGTTGCCTGGGGGCTGGCGGATGAACTGGTTGCTGACGGTAAAGCCGAGAGAGTCGCTATCGAACGCGCGCTGACCTTGGCGCAAATGCCGCCCCTCGCTTTTGCTATTGCCAAACAGCAGCTGGGCCTTGCTCCGGTAAAGCTTGAGGAAGCGCTGGAGATGGAGGCGCTGGCACAAGCTGGGTGTTTCGGTGCAGATGAATTCCTTGAGGGTTCCACCGCGTTTATGGAAAAACGCAATCCCGTTTTTCGGAAATAGGTTATGGCCGACCAAAAATTTCGCACACGCATTACTGATTTGTTCGGGATCGAGCACCCCATCGTCTGTGGAGGTATGATGTGGCTAGGAGACGCCGAATATACCTCGGCAGTCGCACGGGCCGGTGGGATCGGGTTCATCACGCCAAGATCGTTTCCTACGCCGGAGGATTTCCGCGAGCAACTTCGGAAAGCACACGATCTATCGGATGGCAAGCCTTTTGGAGTGAACCTGTATATATCCGCGCGGTCAGAAGCAAATCAGATGCTGCAGATATTTCTTGATATTGCTATCGAAGAGCGTGTGAGGTTCGTCGAAACCGCGGGTTTCTCGCCAAAGGAATTCATGCCAAAGATCAAGGATGCCGGGATGACTGTGATGCATAAATGCACGACACTTCGACATGCGCGGTCAGCGCAGAATGCTGGTGTTGACGCTGTTGCGATCCTCGGCGCTGAAGCTGGAGGCCATCCAGGGATGGATATGATTGGTACGATGGTGCAGGGCGCGGTCGTACCGCAGGAACTAGATGTACCGGTCGTGTTAGCGGGTGGTATGGGGACGGGTCGACAGCTTGTTGCGTGCCTTGCATTGGGTGCTCACGGTATGCTGGTTGCTACCCGCATGGTAGTGGCGGCTGAGATCTGGGCGCATGAAAACTATAAAAAACGCCTATCTGAGCTCGGCCCTAGTGATACAAAGATTATAATGTCAATTTTCGGTGATAATTCCAGAGTAATTGGGAACCACTCTAGCGAAGCCGTTCTATCGCTGGAAGCAGAGGGTAATAAAGACTATGAAGCATATCGGCCTTATGTTCAGGGAAATTTACAGAGGAAAGCCTATGTCGATGGTGATTGGACGAGGGGCACGATGTCGGTTGGGCAATCGGTAGCTTTTGCTGGCGAAATAGAGCCGGTGGGAACAATTATCGACGGGATCATGGACGAGGCGACGGTTGTCCGTGAGCGTCTTAATCGATTTTAGACCCGGCTCGCCAACGCTGGCTTGCGCTGGCTTTTCCCTACTTTTGGCCATTTGGAAATAATCCCGTCAGGGTTGCGGAACGAGAAAAGGCCAGGGCGGACTGAACAAAAGAAAGGAAAGGACGATGGCGCAAGACGTCAATTCACCCCACTACACCATTGGCGTCATCGGCACTGGCACAATGGGGCGGGGCATCGCTCAGATTTCTGTCGCCGGCGGCTTTAAGGTTAAGATCTTCGATTCGGAAAAGGGCGCAGCCCAGAAGGCGGAAGAGTTTATTCATCGGATGATTAAACGGTCTGCCGAAAAAGGACAAATCAGCGAAATAGAAGCAGAGGCTGCGAATGCACGCCTAAACATCGTAGAAAGCCTTGCAGATTTCGCTGACTGTAGCCTTGTGATCGAGGCAATCGTCGAAAATCTCGACATTAAACGCGCGGTTTTTTCTGAGTTGGAAGGTATCGTTGCCGAGGATACAATCCTAGCGTCGAACACATCATCGCTTTCAGTTACGCAGATCGCGGCAGGCTGCGAAAAGCCTGACCGAGTGGCTGGGTATCACTATTTCAATCCCGTGCCATTGCTGAAAGTGGTTGAGGTCGTCGATGGCCAGATGACAGCACCCTGGGTGGTTGACAAACTGGGTGTAATTGCTCGCAAATGCGGCCACGAACCGGTGCGCACGCGGGATACGCCCGGTTTCCTGGTCAATCACGCCGGACGTGGCCTATACACCGAGGGCGCGCGTATCCTTGCCGAAGGTATTGCCGAACAGCATCAAGTAGACGACGTGCTGCGCGAGGGGGGGGCTAATTTCCGCATGGGACCGTTCGAGCTGATGGATACCACCGGTCTCGACGTGTCTGGCGTGGTTATGGAATCGATCTACGAACAGTTTTACCACGAGCCGCGTTTTAAGCCCCAAGCGTTCATCCGTAACCGCATGGCCGCTGGACTATACGGCCGCAAGGTTGGACAGGGTTTCTACCCCTACGAAGACAACAGGAAGGTTACACCTGACGAAGTCGAAGTTCCTACTGATCGGCCTGATAGCGTTTGGGTTGGACCGGAGGGACACGACAGTACCAAGTTGCTGGCAGATTTTCTGAAAGACCACGTTGAGGTCGAAACCGGTGCCAAGCCATCGGCTAGGGCGATATGTATGGTCGCGCCGCTGGGTCGTGATGCGACGATGACGGCCATCGATCTCGGTATCGAGGCAGAGCGCACGGTCGCGGTTGATACGCTCTTTGGGCTTGACGGCAGGCGAACCATGATGACCACCAGCGTCACGGACGAGGGCGTGCGCGATTTGGCGCACGGGGTCCTTGCAGGAGATGGCGGCAAGGTGACCGTAATACACGATAGCCCTGGTTTCATTGCTCAGCGAGTGATTGCGACTATCGTAAATATTTCTGCTGAAATTGCACAGATGCGTATTGCGACGCCGGTGGATATTAATAAAGCGGTAAAGCTTGGCCTTGCTTATCCGCAGGGACCCCTGGAGTTTGGCGATACGCTGGGACTAGGAAAAATCCTCGCCATCCTTACGGCAATGTACGATTTTTATGGCGATCCCCGCTATCGGCCAAGCCCCTGGCTGACGCGCCGCGCACGCCTCGGTATTTCGCTTATGACGCCCGAGGCATAATCAAGTTACCGGGAGTCCGTGCACGGCTCGAGTGATTGGCAACACTCCTGATGTTTACATTATAAAAACTACCAGAGTGTGGCCAATAATAGCGTGAGAAAGCCGCCGCCGGAAAAGGTAGCCGTTGTTAAATACGTCGGTGAACTGTCGAAAAAGATATGGGTATCAGTAATTCTTCTTAATGCGTGTCAAACACCGTTTGGTAGAGATCTAATCGTTCCTGAATTGCGCCGGTTTCTGCTTCGGTCGGGGCTAACGGATCAACGGCCGGCGGCAGCGCGCCGAATTTCAAGAGGCAAGCAATCAGTGTCAGCCGAGCTTTTGTTGATGTTAGGTTGCTCCCGCCAAGAAACACGCCCGCGCGGGCGGAGAAACCCTCATTGTTGCCTCGTCCAACGCGGACCACCGGCATCCCGCTATAGACCGCCTTTGTCATCAACGCATTGCGCTGGGCGTTGGTCATGGAACCGTATGGCGACTGCCCTTCTACCACGAACCCCGCCAGCGGGGCATTAGCGAGGTTGTCCTCTATTTGGGCTATAAGATCGACCTCCCGCTCCGGGCCTGATTCCGCGGCTTCCTGGCTATAATTGCCCTCCTTGGTAATAGTAACTTTCGGGATCGCAGATCCGAGCAGTTTGCCATCGCGATCTTTGACCGCGACATCGACCGCCTTCATCCCGCTCCCAGATTTCGTATAGCCGATGACGCTGAGTGGTAGGCGGGTGCGGTTTACATCCGACTGATAGGTATGCTTTGCGCCTGGCAGATATGTCAAGATCGGCGGCATTCCATGTCGTACCGCGCCCAGCAGTCCACCATGCCCGCCGGTGGCAACATAGCCCCCGGGACGGGCCTCGCCTTTCTGGACTTCCCGCGATGCGAAGATTTGCTGTTCTTGGATGACTACGGTGCCGGCACGGTTTCTACCGTCGCCGCCCTCCCAGACCCGGGACGTAATGTAATCGATCGAATCTACAAGGTTCTTGGGTCCGTCATTGCTGATCTCGCCATGCGTCCGTTGGGCGGCATTGCCGCAGACTGGCAGTGTAGTATCGAGAATTAGGTTGAGCCAGTACAGCGTTTCTTCTATCCGCGGGCTACCCTGGGTCCAGATAGCGCCGAGATAGTCGCCGCTATCGAGAATGTCTTGGATGTTGTTAACCATGCGTGCCATCCAGTCGCGTGACGGGGAACTTGCTAAATGCACGGGTCGGTAAGCAAAGAAATCCCGGCCCATCATCTCCGGTTCAATATCGCCGTCGCCTACGTCGGTGCGGGCATGAGCTGACTGCCCTTTTGTATACCCGCCTGACGGCATGATGCGGAAGAAGTCAACATCTGCACGCCGCGATGCTAGGTTACCCGTACCATCCTCTGCGATACCAAAGCGGTCAATTTCTTCAAAAATACGAGATCCGTCTGGATAATAAGCCTGGCGAGATTTGTTTGCTGGCGCGCCCGGAAAGGCGCAATCATCCTCCCATGCGCTGCCGTCTGCCTGAAAGGCCATGTATGGCATTGGGTAGAGACCGTCGTCGGGTGACAATTCGATTCTGTAGGCGGGTATATCGTCGTCTGACTGCCTTTCCGTTCGAAAAGTACCAGAGGTATCTACGTATCCGTCGGGAGGGCCATAAAGATCTGCCGCGTCAGACTCCAACGGATGGGCGCTAAACTGTTCCACATAGACTGTAACCGGAGCCGCTAGACGTTGCGGCCGCAGCACGTCGTATCTCGGCTTGCTGCCGTCTGGATTTGTTTTGACGGAAAGGCCGCGCGCGGCGCGTGCCTTGTTACTGGTGACTAAAGGCGGTGAATTGCTGATCGTTGCGTTTGAGCCAGAAAGATATGCAATACGCGGTTTGCTGGTCATCTCTACTCTCCTGGTTTATTTTTTTGATTCGTCTAACGGTAAGGGTGATGGCTGGGCAACGTGTCTGCCGAGTTGGTCGAGAGCATGTGTTAATGCGGCGGGATTATGCTAGTAGCTTTTGCGTCGGTCTCAGTACTATACCGTTCTCTGCACCAGTAACTATCATAACCCTCGTGATTTAATTCTACGCGTCGTGTTGACCTAGAGTCGAATCTTGAAATTTTGAGAACGCTGACGATTCGGTTGCAGGGGGTTGAAACAAACTACAGGGCATATAAATTGCGATAGTTTGCTTTGGTGAGGTTGAGACCATACGAAAATCGCGTAACATTGATCTTCTTCACTCGCCGCTGCTGCACAATAATGGGCTATCCCGTCACCGTATTTTACGCCGACCAGAATGAAGACTGCATCTTGCCGAAATTAAAGAACGTTGATCACGCTCAACTCGCTAATGCCATCCGCGCTCTGTCCATGGATGCTGTTCAGGCCGCCAATTCGGGCCATCCTGGAATGCCGATGGGCGCTGCTGACATAGCGACAGTGCTTTTCACAAAATACCTTAAATATGATCCTGCTGATCCAGACTGGGCTGATCGGGACCGCTTCGTGCTGTCCGCCGGGCACGGCTCAATGCTCCTTTACTCTTTGCTATATCTTACGGGATATGCGGATATGACAATTGATCAGCTAAAAAACTTCCGTCAATGGGGATCGAAGACAGCAGGCCATCCCGAATACGGCGAGTCTGGTGGCATCGAGATGACTACCGGACCGTTGGGGCAGGGAGTTTCGACGGCTGTAGGCATGGCCATCGCCGAGCGGTCGATGAACGCTCGCTACGGCGATGATCTCGTAGATCACCACACCTGGGTGATTGCGTCGGACGGTGACCTTATGGAGGGTATAAGCCACGAAGCGGCATCGCTTGCGGGGCATTTAGCGTTGCGGCGCCTGGTTGTTCTCTATGATGATAATGGAATTTCTATCGACGGCAGCACAGACATGTCGTTATCCGATGACGCGCTTTGTCGATTTGAGTCCTACGGCTGGAATGCCCAGCGCTGTGACGGACATGATATAGATTCGCTGTGTGGTGCAATTGATGCTGCACTCAAATCTGCGAAGCCCTCGATTATAGCTTGCCGTACTACTATCGGTTACGGATCGCCGACTAAGTCGGGGACCGCAGGATCGCATGGTTCCCCGCTTGGTGAGGAAGAGATAGCAGCGACACGTGAGGTTTTAAATTGGCACCATGAGCCGTTTGTCATTCCGAACCAAATTCTTGACTGTTGGCGGTCCATTGGAGGCCGGGGTTCGAAGGCGCGGAAAGATTGGTTCGACCGTCTGACTAAGTCCAGCAAGCGCCAGGATTTTGAACGTGCTATGTCTGGAAAATTGCCCGTGGGATGGGAACAGACTTTGATCGATGCTAAGAAATATTTTTCGGAGGAAAAACCAAAGATCGCGACCCGCGCCTCTTCCGGCAAGACGCTGGACTTTGTTACACCCTCCGTTCCTGAGATGATCGGCGGTTCCGCTGATCTGACTGGGTCTAACAATACGAAGGCAGAGGGCTTTGAAGGTCTATTGCCGCCGGACTATGCCGGGCGCTACATGCATTACGGGGTGCGTGAGCACGGGATGGCCGCAGCGATGAATGGTATGGCACTGCATGGCGGTGTGATCCCATATTCAGGCACCTTCTTGATCTTTTCCGATTACCTTCGCCCTTCACTTCGCCTTGCGGCATTAATGGGGATCCGGGCAATACACGTGTTGACGCATGACTCTATTGGTCTGGGTGAAGACGGGCCTACGCACCAACCAGTTGAACATTTGGCAGCCTTGCGTGCGATCCCAAATGTTAACGTATTTAGGCCGGCTGATGCAGTCGAGGTTGCAGAATGCTGGCAGCTAGCGCTTGAGACACAGCACGGCCCGTCCGTGCTAGCGCTTACACGTCAGAGCTTGCCGACGTTGCGCATGGACCACACTACTGAAAACCTGTCGGCTAAGGGCGCATACGTACTGGCTGATGCTGACGGCGATCGTGCCGTGACCATCCTGGCCACTGGATCAGAAGTTGAGATAGCTATTGCAGCCCGCTCGTCGCTTCAGGCGGATGGTGTTCCAACCGCTGTGGTGTCAATGCCCTGTTGGGAGATGTTTGCCGCCCAGGACGATGCGTATCGCACATCGGTATTGGGCGACGGTGTTCGGATCGGTGTCGAGGCCGCGATGCAATTCGGGTGGGAACAATGGATCGGCGCAGAAGGTGGGTTTGTGGGTATGACTGGCTTCGGGGCGTCCGCCCCCGCCAGCACGTTATATGAGAGATTTGGGATTACGGTGGATGCCGTCGTTGCTGCGGCGAAGGAAAGGCTCTAAAGCGGTCGTGTCCTGCCAAACATAGAAATAGTCGGAAACAGTAAGTTTAACGGAGGGACATCTATGGTGACTCGGGTTGCGATTAACGGCTTTGGCCGCATAGGACGGCTGACGCTGCGTGCGGCGTTAGAGTCAGGCCGTAAAGATATAGAATTTGTAGCTATTAATGATCTCGGTTCGACTGAGATGAACGCGCTGCTTCTTCAACGTGATACTACGCATGGACCTTTAGCTAAGAGAGTGAAGGCTACTGCAACCGGAATCAACGCCGGAAACGGCGTAATGAAAGTGTTTTCCGAACGTGATCCTGAGAACCTGCCTTGGGATAGGTTAGGGATAGACGTTGTTCTTGAGTGCACCGGGATATTTACAAAACGGGATATGGCCGAGAAACATCTGAAGGCGGGTGCAAAGAAAGTTCTGATTTCTGCGCCTGGAACAGGAGAGGATCTAACCGTTGTTTATGGGGTCAATGATCATAAGCTGCGCAAGTCACACACAGTGGTGTCGAATGCATCGTGCACCACTAATTGTCTGGCCCCTGTGGCTTCAGTTATGCACAAGGCATTTAATATTCAGCAAGGCTATATGACAACAATTCACGCCTATACCGGTGATCAGCGTATCCTTGATACATTACACAGCGACCCACGCCGCGCTCGCGCAGCGGGACAGTCGATGATCCCAACTTCAACGGGTGCCGCAAAGGCAGTTGGTTTGGTTCTGCCGGAACTTAACGGAAAGTTGGACGGTACCTCGATAAGAGTACCGACTCCTAATGTCTCGGTTATTGATTTCACTTTTATTCCGAAAAAGAAAACAACGGTCGACGAGGTAAATGCTGCGGCCATTAAGGCTTCGCAATCGAAGAGGCTCAAAGGCATTCTCAACATTAATGAAGCGCCGCTGGTTTCTTGTGATTTTAACCATGACCCTGCGTCTTCTACCTTCGATGTCACCCAAACGCAGGTAGTGGATGGCAAGCTTGTTCGCGTCGTAAGCTGGTATGATAATGAATGGGGATTTTCCAATCGCATGCTAGATACTGCTGCAGCAATGGGTAAGTTAAAATAGGTATCCAATTTTCCTGTCATATCGGCCTTCCCACTCAACCCCCACATTAGCTGCTGGGGGTGCCGACGTCGATAAGTATGGAAGGCTTGGGTAAGGGTGGGGTCGAAAATGTTTAAGACCATTGATCAGCATGATGTATCGGGTAAAAAGGTGTTGGTTCGTGCCGATTTAAATGTTCCGATGCATGATGGCGTGGTAACCGATGCCACCCGCCTTGAACGGCTCGCGCCAACAATCATAGAACTGTTGGATAGAGGCGCGCTGGTGATCATTACGTCGCATTTCGGTCGGCCTGAGGGTGAGCGAAGATCCGAGATGACCATGGCAACACTCTGTGGTCCGCTTTCTGATGTTTTGGGAGGGCGTAATGTCGTCTTTGCTGATGACTGTATTGGGCCAGAAGCGAGAAAAGTGATCGATTCGGCTACAGGCAGCGATGTGGTGCTTCTTGAAAATCTCCGGTTCCACGCTGGAGAAGAGGATAATGACGCGGCCTTTGCAAGCAAATTGGCATCGCTTGCTGATATTTATGTGAACGATGCGTTTTCGGTCGCACATCGTGCGCATGCTTCGACAGAAAAACTGCCGAGGTTGCTGCCTAGTGCTGCGGGCCGTTTGATGCAGGCGGAGTTGGCTGCGCTCAATTCCGCACTTGGCAGTCCGGAGCGTCCCGTTGGTGCAATTGTTGGTGGAGCGAAAATCTCGACCAAGCTCGATCTGCTCGAAAATCTTGTCAAAAAGGTAGACATGCTTGCGATTGGCGGCGCGATGGCGAATACTTTCCTTTATGCGTTGGGTACTGATGTTGGGAAGTCTTTATGTGAAGCCCAGATGCGGCCTACCGCGCTAAAGATACTTGGCATCGCTGATCATGCGGGCTGTGAAATCATCCTGCCGTCAGACGCGGTGGTCGCTACCGAACTCGCTGAAGGGGTCCCAAGTCAAATAGTGCCAGCAACGGCTGTTCCCTCCGATATGATGATCCTCGATATTGGTCCGGGCAGCGCTAATGCGCTCGCTGCTATGATGGGCGATTTAAGAACGCTGGTTTGGAACGGCCCACTAGGTGCATTTGAGGTCGCGCCGTTCGATGCTGGCACAGTAATGTTGGCAAAGGTTGCCGCCGATCTAACCCGATCGGGCTTTTTGAATACGGTCGCTGGCGGGGGCGATACTGTCGCCGCGCTCGCTGCCGCGGATGTGGTTGATGAATTTTCTTATGTTTCAACTGCAGGTGGAGCGTTTCTCGAATGGATGGAAGGTAAGGAGCTTCCTGGCGTGAAAGCACTTGATTAGATTCGCTGTAAAATGTTCGCCTAGTCACTCCGGCGATGCTTCGTTAAGCGAACTGCTCTGAGTCTTCTCACCTTAATTTATCTACCGATGCTTAGCTTCTCGCATTTGCCGCAATAAAAGTTTTGATTTCCGCGTCGGTCATCGCCCCGGGAAACATTTCTGCGCGCATGGCAACCCGCTGGGCGCTAATGTCTTTGATCGCATCCTTCATCCGCGTTAGTTCCTTTTCGGTGTTAATTAAATTTACGCAGATTTTTGCCTGTTCGGCGTAATGGTCTTTTTCATCCTCATAAATGATATTCATGGCTTTCGCGGTCATATCGTTGACGGTGCTGCCGGACAACTTCGCCCCCTCTCGGAAAAGGCGGGCGCCCCCGCCTTCAGTGAAGCCAACCGCCGCCCGCGTCAGTTCGTCGTTGACATAGCTGCGGCGGAGATCCCCAAGTTTTTTTTCTTCCTGGAGTTGCACTGTGTCTTCCGCGGCGATCGGTCGGCCCATTACGTGTTCGAGGATATCGGCTAACATAACATAGTGATTGAACTCCTCCGTAAGTTGGGTGAGCAAAAAATGGTATTCGTGCCGGTCTATAGATTTGTCAATTTCTGGAAACCGGTCGACAAGCTCCTTGAGTTCGCGGTGCAAACCGTTAAAGAACCCATCGACCGGATGGAGTTCTTTCCATAGCTGCGCTCTCAGGTAAAACGCGTGATCATCTTCGGTTGCATCTTGGTAGTACCGCCTTGCGATTTCGCCTTCGCATTCCCAGTAGGGCCATGCAACGTCTACAAGTGTTTCTTCGATATTCTTCTTCATCATTGCCTCAAGGTTGAGCTCTATTCCTGCAATTTTAGCAACCCCCTATTTTTTACGCCAGATTGCGAAAGCGCAAAGGATCCGCGAATATACCAAGGACAGGAGTTTTATAAAAATGATTCATCTTGAAACTGACGTGCTTGTTGTAGGCGCTGGAGGCGCTGGCATGTATGCAGCCATTGCGGCCGCGCGTAATGATGCAGATGTCATACTAGCGGATAAATCGATGATTAGTCGTGGCGGCGCCACCATAATGGCGCAGATGACAACAGCGGCTGCGCTTGGCGAGCAAGAGCCTGACAGCTGGGAAAAGCACCTTAATGACACTCTCGATGCCGGCCGTGGTCTTTGTAATGAAGAGTTATCAGGCATCTTGTGCAGAGAAGCGGTTGATCGGATCCATGAAATGGATGATTGGAAGGTCGGCTGGGCGCGGAAAGATGGCAAAATTACTGGCGTAATGGCACCTGGTCACAGCGTACCCCGCTGCGTCTATGTTGATTTTTTGAACACTGGCCCGGCGGTGGCGAAATGCCTGCGTACGCAGGTGGCGCGTGCAAACAGCGTTATGCGGGTTAGCGGACTTGCGATCAACGATATTGTTGTTGATGACGGGATTGTCGTCGGCGCGGTCGGCTGGAACATAGAGGACCAAACGCCGGTAACTATCGCGGCTAAAGCGGTTGTACTGGCGGCGGGTGGGCTGACGCGGCTTTATGCTCGCAACAGCGCATCGGTAAATATGAATGGAGACGCCTACGCCATGGCACTCCGAGCCGGCGCCGATTTGATCGATATGGAATTTCCCCAGTTCTTTCCAATTGGGCATCTCGCACCACGCCTCGTCGGAATGGACCCAATAATGTGGGATCCGTTTCGTTACAAATTAGGCGGGCGTCTATTTAATGCCGAAGGTAAGGAGTTCCTCCACCGGTATGGAGGCGAAGATGCAGAAAAATACACCACTACACGCGATATTATTTCATATGGGATAACAAAAGAAAACGAGGCTGGGCGAACCACAGAAAATGGTGGCGTGCATCTTAGTTTTCAACACATTCCCGAGGAACAGCTGCGCAACGCGTTTGGCCCTGTGATTGATAAGCTTGCGAGTAACGGTATCGATTTAACTAAGCGGACCATCGAAGTGTCACCTATTGCCCATTACCACATGGGTGGGATACGGGTAAATGAACAGATGGAAACCAGCGTCCCGGGACTTTATGGTGCCGGCGAAGCAGTAGGCGGTGCCAATGGTGCCAACCGGCTTTCAGGCAACGCAATCCCGGAAGCGTTTGTGTTTGGTGAACGGGCAGGACGATTTGCTGCGGGCTACGCAAACGGCCGTAAGCAGGGCTGGTCGGATATGGGCGCAGAAGAACATCTTGACCGGCTTGACGCTCTTACAGGGCGTCAGACTGATGCGAACGGCGAGCTCTCGGCGCTAGGCGAAATGTGGGCTGAACTGCAGACATTGATGTGGGATAAAGTTGGCGTGCTGCGAACAGAAGTAAAGCTTATGGCTGCCCTTGCACGTATCCGCGAAATGCGGCCGGAACTCGAGGCAATCACTCCGACTAATGATGCGGAATTCAATCTTACCTTGCAAGACTGGTACGACCTGCGCTCAGCCCTGCTGACGGCAGAGTCAGTTGCGCTCGCAGCGATTAATCGGACTGAAAGCCGCGGTGCGCACCAACGCGAGGACTACGAGGAAATCGATCCTGCGCAATCCCATAACCAGCGTCTGCAGCTCGACCGAAATGGTAGCTTAGTGTCTGATTATCTCTCAGTAGGGCGCGCCGCATGAGCACGCAACCTAAGTCAGTAGCCGTCACTATTCAGCGCGGTGCACCCGGTGTTGAGGGTCACACCGAGACTTTTGATGTGCCATATCGAGAGGGTATGTCAGTGCTTGATGCGGTGGTGTGGATCAGGACAAATGTCGATTCCTCAATCGCGTTTCGTTATAGCTGTGTCAACGCCAACGCCTGCAAGGAATGTATGGTCTCTGTTAATGGCAAAACCGAGTATGCCTGTACAGCGAGGCTATCAACCGAGAGCACGACTGTTGGTCCGCTAACTAACAAGACGCTAATTCGCGATCTCGTAACGGATATTGTACCTCCAAAGGAAAATCTGCGTGCAATCCTTGCAGCGCGCGACGGAGGTTAGGGTCTCTATAATGTTTGCTGTGTTCTTTAACCGAGCAGGCATCGCTATATTTTAAATGCCGCTCGACGTTCGAAACGTAATTTCAAGAAGGTTTCGGGGACCTAGGTTTCGGCTTCCAACATTTTGGTCACCACCCGTCGCGCTTGCAAAACCCCGGCATCTGCATTGATGTCAATGCCTTCCCAATGTCGGCCCGCACTATCAATATTTCGCTGCTGCGCGGCAAGTATGTCTACGTCTTCACCGAAAGCAGTCTGTGCGGCATTGGCCAAAAATTTTGTTAGTTCAGTGTCGTCAAGGCGATAGTTACGCGCATGGTGCCAGAAATAATGACAGGAATCGTTGGTTTCTGGGGTTATGGTGTGGTTTGAGTAGACCGTGATACCCTCGTTGCGATTTCCGTCTTTTGCGCCAGTGCCTGCATTAGCACACCCCGCGTCGATCACAACATGGGTAGGTGCTGTCCAACTAATAAGTTGCCACCGGTCAACATTCCCAAGAAAATTACCTGCGGTGGCGAACATAGCAGGTGGCTTCTTGTCCATGATCCATCTCTCGATACGGACCTGGTCGGCATCGCGATATGTATGCAGTGGTGCATCAGTAACGCCGTCGGCGCCAAGAGTTGTCGCATGCACAAATTGCACATGCGATAAATCAAGCAGATTGTCGACAAGAAGTTGGTGATTACCCTGGACGTGGAAGTAGCCTGAATTAGAAATCCAGTTTGGATCATCATTCCAGTGATAGTCAGGTATTGTACTAGGGTCTGCCTTATCTGGATCACCTGGCCAGATCCAGATATAGCGGTATCGTTCTACAATCGGATAAGGCCGTACACTTGCGTTGGGCGGTACACGTTTTTGTCCTGGCACTGAGACACAAGTTCCTGTTTTATCGAATTCCAACCCGTGATAGCCACATTGTATCTTGTCGCCGGTCCGCTTACCTAGTGATAGGGGAAGATGCCGATGGCAGCACCGATCTTCTAAAGCGGCGGGCGCACCATTGCTATCTCTGAAGACAACAATAGGGTCGCCACAAATAGTACGACCAAGTAGATTCCCTGTAAGTTCGTGACTTTCAGCAGCGACGTACCACGCGTTTTTTATGAAAATCATCCTGAATTTTCCATTATCATTTCCACAACACGTTTCGGTTCAATAGGAAGGTCGCGTATGACTATGCCGAATTCCGACAGTGCATCGTCAACTGCGGATGCGATTGCTGATGTGACCGGGATTGTTCCACCTTCGCCTGCACCTTTGACACCCAGCGGGTTGAGAGGTGTTGGGCTTTCCATGTGAACGATTTCGAAGCTCGGAACTTCGGGAGCGGTTGGCAGAAGGTATTCACCAAAATTAGTCGTCTGCGGTTGGCCTTGTTCGTCGTATACCATCCTTTCAAATAACGCACTGCCGAGACCGTGAGTAGCGCCGCCGGTGATCTGGCCCTCGACGATCGTTGGATTTATAAGCTTGCCGCTATCGTGCACGATGACGTAGTTCATTATTTTAACATGCCCGGTTCCAGGGTCTACCTCGACTTCTGCGACATGCACGCCATTACAATAAGTTAGAGTTGGTGGACTGAAATTGGCGGTGGCTTCCATCCCGGGATCCACGCCGCCCGGCAGTGAAAAACCTGGCATACCCTGTACCGCGCGGGTTACATCGCCCAGGCTAACTGACATATCAGGAACGCCTCGGACCGAGATACGGCCCTTAGCGATTTCTAGGTCTTCCTCCGGCGCTTCCATCATGTGTGCAGCAACTTTTAATGCCTTTTTGCGTACCTCTAGGGATGCCACGTGGACTGAGGATCCCGCCGTTACCGCTTGACGGCTGGCAAAAGCGCCGAGGCCAAGAGACACGGAGCCAGTATCGCCAGTGACGACTTCGATGTCTTCGATATCTATTCCTATCTGCGAGGCGCACACTTGCGCCAGAGCCGTTTTTAGGCCCTGGCCCTGATCTGTCGCGCCCGTATAGATAACGATCTTTCCGGAAGGCTTAACGCGTACGGTAGCGGATTCGAAAGGGCCCCGACCCGTGCCCTCTACATAATTTGCAATTCCAATCCCTAAATAGCGTCCTTCGGCACGAGCCTTGGCCTGCCGCGCGCGAAAATCGTTGTAGTCAGAACGCTCTAGTGCGGCATCCAGCGCTGCTGGGTAATTTCCAGAATCATATGTCATGGTCGCGCCGTCACGCGTTTTGATCTGAGTGTCGTATGGCATCGCCTCAGTGGGTATGAGGTTTCGGCGCCTGACCTCCACCCTGTCGATATTTAACTCGCGTGCGATCCGGTCCATGAGGCGTTCCATGGCAAATGTTCCTTGGGGTCGGCCGGCACCGCGCACAGGTGTAACCGGGGTCATATTGGTGAGTGCCATTTTGACATCTAGCGACATTGTCGGCAGTTCGTAGGGACCCAGGAAATTTGTTGCCGCGTTATATGGTAAATTTACCCCATATGGGGTGTAGGCGCCATGGTCGTGCGCCATGCTGCCTCGCACTCCCAGAAGATGTCCATCCACGTTGACGGCGACCTCCAGGTCCCAGAGCTGGTCGCGCTCCATCGTGGCAGAAGTGAAATGCTCTCGCCGGTCCTCAACCCACTTTACTGGTTTGCCCAGCTGCATGGCTGCGATTGGGATTGCGACCTCTTCTTGATAAAAAACGAATTTCGGTCCAAAGCCACCGCCGACGTTTGGTGTTACTACTCGGATGCTGTCTTCTGGCAGGTCTAATAGCTCGACGAGGATGGATTGTGCCCGATGTGCCATTTGGGTTGCTGACCATACGGTCAACTTTCCATCGTGTTCGTTTAGCCGTGCAGCGACGCCGCGGCACTCAATGGCATGGCCTAGACCCTTGTGTTGGTGAAGTGTTTCGCGAAAGATATGTGCAGCGTCGGCGAATGCGCTATCGACATCGCCATAGGAGAGCGTAAAGCCCGCAACGTTATTATCTTTTAGTTCGTTGTTAGCTTTGGGTGCGCCGTCTTCTAGCGCGGCAACGTAGTTAGAGGAAACGGGTAATGCGTCATAGGATACGTCGACGAGTGCTGCCCCGTCTTCCGCGCTGTAGGGGGTTTCAGCGATTACCATTGCAATTGGCTCGCCCACATAACGAACTTCGCCGTCCGCGAGGACTGATGGGCTGGCTGACAGTTTTAATGCGTTAGAAGGTTGTTCGACAGGCATTACTGTGTCGGTAAGAAAGTCACGCAAATCATCGAGTGTGTAAATAGTGACAACGCCATTAGCTGCGAGCGCTGCCATTGCGTTTATATTAGTGACTTTTGCATGCGCGAAGGGGCTACGTACAAAAGCGGCATAAAGCATGTTGGGGAGGTGAATGTCGTCTAGGTAACGCCCTTTCCCTCTTAATAAAGCGGGATCCTCTACGCGTTTTATCTTTTCGCCGAACATGGTTCCTGTTCTCCTTCTAGGATAGAAGAATAACTGTCCTGGCACAGCGCGTCATCTCATGGCAGGAGAAAATTGAGCTGTGGATCCGAAGGTAAATTTCCTTTGTTAGAAGTCTACGCGATTTAGCGGGTGGTCGGATCTCGGTTAGAGTAGCCGTTCGAAAGCTAGTTTATAGGGTGTGTAGGGTATAATCATCCGCCGCAGTATTTTGATCAACGTGCGGATTGGACACGAGTTCGCAAAACCCTTGCATGCGTGCTCGTCGCAATTCATGTTTGGAGCATGTCTGATGTATCAAAACTCAATGGCCCGACTATTTGGCAGGTACCTGAAGGGGATAACCGCGAGCGGCTGACTTGCCCGGATTGTGGCTTTATCAACTATGAAAATCCAAAGATTGTGGTTGGCGCCGTCTGTACCTGGGAGGGCAAGTTGCTCTTGTGTCGGCGTGCCATTGAGCCGCGACGTGGGTTTTGGACTATTCCCGCCGGATACATGGAGTTGAATGAAACGGCTGAAGCGGGTGCTGCTCGTGAAGCAAAGGAAGAGGCCTGCGCAGATATTGATATCGATGGCCTTATTGGGGTCTACACGATTCCCCGGATTAGTCAGGTCCAGCTAATCTATCGCGCGGTCTTGAGAGGCGGCTATTTTGCGGCAGGCGATGAGACTGAAGAATTGGATTTGTTTGATTGGGATAAAATCCCTTGGGAAGATTTGGCTTTTCCTTCCGTCAACTGGTCGCTTTGTCACTGGCACGAAATAGCGGAAGCAAAAGTTTGGCCTCCATTTTCAAATCCGCCTGGCCAAGACGGCAATTACCTCTGAAAAAAATCCCGGGCCGTATCTCGAATCATCTTAAGCCTCCAGTTCAACTGGAGGGAAAACGCCGGCCTTCCCGATCATGGCGGGTACAGCGTGCCCCAACTGTTCGCCGATCCACTCTCCAGTTTCAATCAATTTGTCGTTTCGTATTCCCGTCTCAATACCCATGCGAGTGAGCATATAGACCAAGTCCTCAGATGGGACGTTGCCGGTTGCGCGGGGTGCGAATGGGCAGCCACCAATTCCCCCTACGGAGGCATCAATAGATCCAACGCCAGCCTCTACGGCCGCGTAGCAATTCGCAAGCCCAGTGTTACGGGTATTGTGAAAATGCGCACGGAAATTGGCATTTGGGGCGATCTCCATAACAGCGGAGAACAGATCAGCAACCTGGCTGGGCACAGCGCAGCCGATGGTATCGGCTAGGGCAATTTCATAGGTGTCATTCCCTGCGACGCGCTCAACTAGCCTAGTTACCTGTTCCGCCGGAACTTCGCCTTGAAAAGGGCAACCGAAAGCTGTGGATATCGTAAGCGAACATCGCACACCGCTTTTTTTTGCTTCCGCAGCTATGTTTTCGTACACGTTAACAGCCTGCTCGACGGTCGTACCCTGGTTTTTCTGGCTGAAGGTGTCAGAGGCGACGAGCGCATAATTTACTTCTTTGCAACCTACTGCCAATGCGCGGTCAAGGCCGCGTTGGTTTAAAACCAAACCTATGTATGTCACGCCGTCATCGACTGGCAGTGCGGCAAACACTTCTTCTGCGTCTGCCATTTGCGGGACGCGCTTAGGGTTGACGAAGCTGACTGCCTCTATCCGTTTGAGCCCCGCATCGCAGAGCTTAGAAATGAATGCCACTTTGGTGCTGACATCAAGGATTTCTGACTCATTCTGAAGTCCATCACGGGGGCCGACATCGATAATTTCTACACTCTTCTGAATCTTTGCCATTCTTGGACCCCCTTTTTGTTTTCCTTATCATTAACATAACGCAATTCACTCACTGTTGGCATTGCGTTCCATTGGTCGCGTTATTAACGACAGCACGACGCCTACACCCGCCATGGAAGCGACAAGCCAGATGACTTCGCTCCAGGCACCGGTTCCAGCCCGAACAGTAGCCATGGCCGGGGGGCCAAACAGCATTCCGGCGTTGGTGCCCATCACCATCAATCCGTTCATGGTACCGATTTGAGATGGCGCCGGCGTATAGACTGCAACCGAACCCACCGCTGCTGCCGGGATCATCCCACCAAATATACCGAATAATAGCGCACAGCCGAGCCTCGCGCCCTCTCCTATCGATCCGGAGAACACGCCCAATTGCGTTATTCCCATGCCAAGCGCGCCAGCAAATAGTAGGCACCAGCTTGGCATGGCGCGGCCCATCGCCCATGCGGACATCCAATTGCCACCGGCGTTGAAAAGCAGAATAATCGCTGGCACCGCCGCTGCAAGCAGCGTTGAGGCGTCGTACGTCTCTCGCATATACGTCGGCAACCAGGCCATCATCGAAATATGTTGTGCCGCGTACATCGCGAAACACGCCGCGACCAAACAAGCTCCTCGCTGTTTAAAACACGTAATCACGTTATACAGCAGTTTGTCTCCACCGCCTCTGGCGCCGCGGCGACGCCAACCGTTGGTAACGAAAAACGCCAGCGCTGCCCAGAAAACAGTGAGCATCGCATTGGCAAGCCAAAGGGTTCGCCAGTCCGATATGCCTAGTATAAGGGCACTACCGATAAGCATTCCGGCAAATCCTATCGGCACGTATGAAGACCAGACACCAAGAGCCCATTTTCGGTCTTTGGTTGAGGTTACGTGGGTAATTATGCCCGCGCCGGCCACCGTCGAAGCACTGAAGCCGATTCCCTCGATGAAGCGCGATAACAACATGGCGTTCGCTGAAACCGCAAAGGCGCCAATAAGGCTGCCCGCCGCGATGGTCAAAAGACCGATTACCAACACAAAACGTTGGCCAATGCGGTCACCGATTGTCCCGGAAATCAATCCAAGCGCGAATCCCGTAAACGAGATCATTGAAGCGATCCAACCACCCATTACCAGGCCTGCATCTAGCTCTCTCATTATGAGAGGGAGCGCTGGCGGTAGCTTACCGAGATGGCAGGCGGCGATTATACCCCCACCAAACGCAACCCACATAACTCCCCATTGGGTTCCATCGCTCTGAGTCGGATTCGACATTTACTATCATTACTTGTTCGCCTTGACCCTTTCATACGCGTCAGCGACGATAACGAAAAGTCAAAAGACGGAGTACATAGAGGATGGGTACCGAGGCTGCACCACGTTCCGGACCGTTAGCAAATATTCGCGTTATTGAAATGGGTACTATGATCGCAGGCCCATTTTGTGGGCAATTGTTTGCTGATCACGGCGCCGAGGTTATCAAATTGGAACAGCCTGAGGTCGGCGACCCAATGCGGCAATGGGGAAAGGAAAAACCTCATGGAAAAGCTCTATTCTGGCCAGTACTCGCGCGTAATAAACTCTCTGCGACGCTTAATGCGCGTGAAGAAGATGGGCAACTTCTGGTAAAAAAACTTGTCGAAGGCGCTGATGTGCTGCTCGAGAATTTTCGGCCCGGAACGATGGAAAAGTGGGGGCTTGGCTTTGAGGAACTTTCTGCCATCAACCCAAAGCTGGTTATGATCCGTGTGTCGGGGTTCGGGCAAACAGGCCCTTATGCAAAGCGAGCAGGCTATGGCGCTATTGGGGAGGCAATGGGCGGCCTTCGCTATACAACCGGCGACCCATCGCTACCGCCTAGCCGTGCTGGTATATCGATAGGAGACTCACTAGCCGCAACCCATGCTTGTCTAGGTGGCATGATGGCGTTGCATCAGGTGCGGCTCACGGGCAGGGGGCAGGTGGTTGATGCGTCGATATACGAATCCGTACTCAACATGATGGAAAACACTGTCACGGAATACGATGTCGGCGACTATATTAGAGAACGAACAGGCTCATTTTTGCCTAAGATCGCGCCGTCGAATGTGTATCCGACAAAAGAAGATGTCTGGCTTGTCATAGGCGCAAATCAAGATTCAGTTTGGGCGCGTATGGCGGAAGCCATGGGACATCCTGAATGGGCGACAGATGAACGCTTTGCTACTCATCAGGCACGCGGAATCAACCAGATTGAGTTGGATGAGATCATTTCCGATTGGACAAGGCATTTCGCTGTTGCCGATTTGGAAGTGTTGTTGAATGAACACGGTATTCCTAACGGCAAAATCTATCGGGCGCCGGAAATGATGGAAGACCCCCAGTTTCAAGCACGGGAAAGCATTGTCCGTGTCGATCATCCGGAATTTGGAAACATCGCCATGCAAAGTGTGACGCCTAAGTTTTCGGAAACCCAGGGCGCTGTTCGTCATCCGGGGCCGGCTCTGGGCGAACACAATGATTACGTCTGGGGCGAGGTCGTCGGGAAGTCTGTTGATGAGATCGTTAATTTAAAGGACCGCGGAGTAATATAGCGAGGCGAAAGAGGGCCCATACTGAACACCGGCAAGGAACAACTCAATGCCTCCGCCACGGGCGGAACTATACGGACGAATTATGAATCGGTAATCGGCTGTACATCGCGGAAGGGCACGAAGCAGAGGAGATCACTTGCGCCGTTCTCTGAAGCATTGAGGTTTCAGCCTTTGCTTTCCAAACCCCTCGGTTCGTGCGTTCGTAACAAGTTCGAATACCCGCTATAGGCCGAATACGAGAAAAGCGAAGTCGTGGTGCTCTGCGACTAGGTCTTCGAACCCTGGGAAAAGTATTAGTTCACGCCAACACTGAAATGTCAAACAGGATAGATGTGGCAGCTGAGGTTTCGATGCGATCTTTGTCCAGCACCTTCAACCAGTTTTCTGCCAAAACGGTTTGCAGACGGATAATTCCCCGGGAAGTAGCGGGTTCAAGCATCTCTCACGATGAAATGATGGTTCTAGCGACGACAGGTAGCGCATCAAAAATGTTTTGATAGAATGTTGTTCACTGGGTTCGCATTCGGAAGGAACAAAGATGACGTTACTTCTCTCCAACGACGACATTGAACACCTACTTGTAATGACGGAACTTATTGATGTTCTTGAAGTTTCGTACCGGGAGCTGGCAAAGGGGCGCGGTGGCAACCGGTTGCGCTCCGATATCGTAACGCCGACTTCATTGCGGGAGGATGGCCTTTACGCTCTAAAATCGATGGATGGTGTGATACCAAAATTAGGTGTCGGAGCGATACGCATTAATTCCGACATCCTTACCTTTCCCCAGGTCGGCAATCAGATGCGCCGGGTAAAAGTGCCCGCTGCGCCAGGCAAACGCTATGTTGGGTTGGTACTTCTGTTCAGCACACATACGGGTGAACCCTTGGCGATAATGCCCGACGGTGTGATGCAGCGTGCGCGGGTTGGAGCGACAAATGCGATCGCTGCAAAATATCTATCGCGGGAGGATGCAACCGTGTTGGCTGTTCTTGGTTCCGGGTGGCAGGCTGGTGCACAGGTCATTGCCCATGCGGCGGTTCGGGAACTGACAGAGATCCGTGTATTCAGTCCTAATCCCGACAACCGTAACGCCTTCGCTAAAGAGATGGCGGAAGAGACAGGGCTTCCGGTACATGCCAGTGACTCCGGAGAGGAAGCCTGTCGGGGTGCCGGGCTGATTGCTTGTGCAACAAATGCCGTTCAGGCTGTGTTCGCCCGTGACTGGCTCGAACCCGGCATGCATATCGGCACAGTCCGGCCCGGCGCAACAGAGGTGGATAAACGCGCTTGGGACGATATAGATATCTTTGCGCTGCTGGATCACGACGATAATGCACAGATGATTTATACCCACGGCGTTTTAGTCGGTGAGGATAGGGTTGGGAAATACGGTGTCGATCACGATGACTGGCACGCCTCCCTTCCATCTTTGCCGGAGATAATCAGCGGTCAAAGAGACGGTCGGACGGCCGACGAACAGGTGAGTTGCTTTTTGAACAATCTCGGTATGGGATATCAATTCGCGGCCGCAGGATATCTAGTTCATAAGAAGGCCCTCGAAGCTGGGGTCGGCAACGACCTGCCCACAGACTGGTTCACCGAAACCGTTCACCCCTGAAGGCAAAAAATTTAAGCGGTTTTAACCGATGCCGTACTGATCCGCCGCCAGCCATTCGCGCGGAATAATGCGATTGGTGTTGTCTCCCTCCGCCATTTTACTTTGGATTAGCGCGCCGGCTGCCGCAAACTGCATGGCGAGGCCGGTGTTGTTTTTGTAGTAAATAATGTTGTCTGGGGCGGATTTTACTTGGGCGCGCCCGGCGAATATTTCTCCCAAAACGTGAACATTCTCTTTTTTGACCAGCCCGGCCTCGAGGGGTTCTATCAGTTCGATCTGCTTGTTCGAATATACGCTGTCCCAGTCGTTAATCACGATATCGGACGCGCGGATAAAAGTTTCGTTGTCCACCTCGCGCCGGGTGGCGGTTGGATCCGAATTTACGATAGATATGACCATCTGGCCGTTGCAAAGCCATTCGCCCCTCAGCACCGGCGTAGTAGTATTAGTTGCGCAGCATACAATATCCGATCCCTCCACCACTGTACGCGCATCCGATACCGGAATAATCTCTGCATCCAGGTGTTGCATATCATGGATCCAGTTGCGCACATGGTCGGTGTTCGGGCTAAAAAGCTTTATCTTTTCGATCTTACGAACAGCGCTTATTGCCTCCGCATGGGCCCGGGATTGCCGGCCGGTTCCTAACAATCCGAGGATCGAAGCATCCTCTCGCGCGATTTCATTGACCGCGGCGCCGGTGGTTGCACCTACTCTTATTCCACTGACATGGGATTCGTGCATAAATGCGACAGGTTCGGAGGTCTTAATGTCGTAGAGGATAACCACGGTCCAGTTTACGGGTTCCGGATTTCGCATCGAACGGCGCCCGCTGTCATATGCATTGTCGTCAATAATATGAGTGCCGGCTCGGACGCAGGCCAAGCCGAAACTGGGCGCGGCGCCCACGTGGACGTTGGCGTAGTAGCTTTTTTCCTTATCGCCGTTTTCGATCGTGTATCGGACGCGGGGTAGGCTGATTGCGGTTTGGTCTGCAAAATCCTGAAAGCAAACCCGCATTGCGTCGATGCATTCTTTCATGTCTAGGTGACGGCGTGCGTCTTCGTCCGTGATAATGATGGCCATATGTAACTCCGGGTTAGAATTGACCGCCAAACACCCAGCCCTCAAACACCTTGTATCTAAGCAGCTGTTCGAAAACGATCCAGGTAACAGCGGTAATGGCGATTGCGCCGATTGTGGTTTTTCGCCAGGGCATCCGGCCTTGGAGGCGCATGAATGCAATAGTGTATATCGGTATTGCCGCAATAAATCCGATGATAGCAACGAGGCCGACAAAGCTCGCTACCCACAACGCAGGGATAATACCGCTGCGGGCAGATCGATCCGTTTCGGTGGAAGAGCTGTCCAGTGGTTGGCCGGATAGGATTTCATGAAGGGTCCGACCGATCCCCGTTTCCGTCTGTGCAACGATATCAATCAAGGTAAGAATAACTGCTGTCCAGCCGATCAGCATCGGTATCGTATGAGCGCGGCCATCATAAGCATGGCTCCAGACAAGAAAGGTAGCCGCCACAGCCAAACCCACAAGAGCGGGTATTATTCGCCTGAGCTGCGGGCTCATGATTTACCCCGCTTGAAGGGGCGGCGGCCGAAGGCAAAGCGGAGGCCCGGCAACGCAAGACATAAGGCTGTAACGATAAACAGCAGAAGGGAAATCTCCCGTGTAAAGAAAATCATCCAATCGCCGTCTGCCATAGCGATCGATTGATGGTAACTTCGCTCGGCTAGTTCCCCTAGCACCAGCGCGATTACCAATGTAATTCGCGGAAATCCATACCGGATCATCAGAAACCCGATAACACCGAATACCATCGCCAGAACGACGTCACCGAACTCGCCTTTAAGCGCATAGACCCCCACCAATGCCACTGCGACAACGGCGGGGACTAGAATGTTTACGTTGACCCGCGTGATCATCGATAGCTGGCGCGCCACTATTATGCCGATCAAAGAGGCTAGGACTGTTGACGCTGTCAGCGCCAATATGATGCTGATGACGACGTTTTCTTCTTCGATCAGCAACATCGGGCCTGGTTCAATGCCGTGAAGAATAAGCACACCGAGAAAGATAGCTGATTCTGCGCTTCCAGGAATGCCGAATGAGAGGGTTGGAATCAGTGATCCTCCATCCTTTGCATTGTTCGCCGACTCAGGTGCAATAACGCCTTTAATGTTGCCTTTCCCGAAAGTTTCCCGGTCCTTTGCGGTCTGAACGGTGGCGGTGTAGGCAAGAAAGGATGCAACGGTTCCGCCGACGCCCGGGAGCGCACCTACGAAGGTGCCGATCGCCGATCCTCTCAGCAGGATTGCCCAGTTACGATATACTGACGCAACGCCTGACCAAACACCACTGATCTTTCCGGACGCCTCTTTAGTCGCAACCGTCCCTCCCTTAACCGTGAGGTTTATCATCTCAGAAAGGGCGAACAATCCGACGAGTGCCGGCACCAACGGGATGCCGTCATATAGATATTCTATATCGGCGGTAAATCTGTACCCGCCGCTGACGGCATCGTATCCGACAAGGGCCAGCATCAAACCGAATAGTGCACTAATTAACCCGCGCAGAAAAGCACCACCGGTCGAAACCGCAATCGCCGATAGTCCGAGTAAAGCCAACATGAAGAATTCAGGCGGACCGAAAGATAGGACAATCAGTTTTGCGACAGGAATTATCGCGATCAGCGTAAAGACGCCGATCAACCCTCCTGTGGAGGATGCTGCTGCCGCGGCACCGATTGCCATACCGGCTTTTCCTTGTTGCGCGAGCGGATAGCCGTCGAAACAGGTAGCAGCATTTGGCGCAATACCAGGTGTATTCAATAGGATCGCAGCAACTGAGCCACCGAAGGATGTCGCACCCATCACCCCGCCGACCATGGTTATTGCAAGCCAGGGCTCCATTCCAAATGTAAGCGGCATAAGGAGCGCGATTGCCGTTGTCCCGCCAAGACCTGGGACGGCGCCGAATATAAGTCCTACGAAGACCCCCAGAAACAGGTACAGAGTGCCCTCTAGCGTAAACAGGAGGGAAAGCCCCGAGCTGACAGCTTCAAACACTGGAGGTCTTCATCGCAAGGGAATTAACATGAAATGAGAGCACGACCAGTAGTTGGGCTGGTCGTGCGATCAGATATTCAGCCCTTTTTACCGAGTGCTGATTTGTACTTCAGATAAAACTTCAACACCTCATCAACACGTTTCGCAGTTTCTTCTGACCCTGCGGGCAGAAAAGGGCGTTTTTTGGTTTTGGCTTTAAATTCTGGATCCGCCATCGCCTTCAGCATTGCTGTTTCCAATATCTTGATCCGATCTACCGGAACGCCAGGTGGTCCACCGACAAGACGTTCAAGGCTCATACCTTCGAGTTCGGGGAAACCAGCTTCGCGCGCGGTCGGGACACCCGGGAAGCTGCTTTTCTCCTCGAAAGTTGCAAGGACTCGAACATCACCCGCTTGATGATATTTCCGGACCGTGGTGACAAGAGTATAGACAGCATCTCCGTCACCGCGGATTGCTGCAAGGATGAACTGCTTGGAGCCCTTATATCCGGTTAGCATTTTGAAGGGGATGCCCATTACGGTCGAGGCAACGGCACTGGCGGTATAACCGGTTGATCCGAAACCAGTGGTCGTGATCTTCATCGGCCGATTGAGTTTTTTTACGTCCGCGAGTGACTTGATTTTGCTCTTTGATCCAACCATCAGGATGTAGGTGCCTCGGGCCAGCCGCGAAACCCAGCTTACTTTCCCGAGATCATAATTGACCTTTTCGCCGAGAAGAGGGGGGATAGCCATCCCGGGAATATTAAACACCGCGATGGTATGACCGTCGGGTTTGGAACGGAATAATTGCGAAATGCCCTTTCGGCCGCCCGCGCCTGAAACGTTCTTCGGAACGACATTCACCTTTTTAGGGAGATATTTCTCCATGTAGGGCGCGATGGCGCGAACGGTGCGGTCAAATCCACCTCCAGCGCTATAGGGGATGATGAACGTGATGTCTTTGTCGGGAAACGCTTGAGCGGCTCCCGGAAGGGCCACGCCCAGAGTTAGAGCAGCTGCAATTATTGTTGATTTGTATGCCATTATTCGAACCTCCCTAGCCATTGGTTTTTTGCACGAAGAAAGATTACTTCGATATCGGAGTTTCGCCAAGACGGCTTTCAACATTTATACCGTGCTTCTGGGAGCACTAGAGTATAAGTGCTAGCAAAGGTGAAACGCATCTGGCTATAGTCCAGATATCGGCAGGTTCGTTGAATAACAGCCATCCGGCGACCCTGACGATAAGTAGGCGGAGGAAATCGAATGGGACAACAATGCTTATGTTTGCGGTGGCTTAGGCTTTGGTGATGAGGCAGATACCGACCGTGCCGGTTATGCCAACGTTGATTAGAAGCGAAAGGTCGGAGGCGGATGGAGGACCCACTATATCGCATCTAAAATTTTTGCCAAAGGGCACATAAAGGTATGCACTCACAGCGCAGCCGCGATCACGTTTCCGGTCGATGTTGGTTTTTGATGCAGATAGTTGAACAGGCGTAGGAGACAGTGCCGCCCGTGACAAATGTGTGCTAAAGCCGATCTCATCGAACCCCAGCCGCAAAGTGGCGATCCCGGCAGCGATGGGCCTATTAGGTCTCGGATGAATAGAATTTGAGAGGACGTGTAATCGGTCGATTGGGCGTAAATCAGAACTATCATTTTAGACCAAACGACTACTGCAAGCAGTATCTAGCCAATACTGCACAGGTCAGTCTTTACTCCGGACACCGACGTCGCCGGCGGTTCAGGTCAAGTCAGTCCTATCATTACGTGTTTTTGGAACGCTGGTCGGGCGCACATGGCTTTATACCAGCGTTTTAGGTTACCAAATTCTTCGCGTTCGATCGGCAGTTCGTACCATCGATAGGCAAGAGGCGCGATGGGGATATCCGCCATCGTAAACCGGTTACCGCCGACGTAGTCGTTGCGCGATAGATGATCGTCCAGGATTGCCCATTTACTCGCCCACGAATCGCGTGCGGCGTTAATGACATCCATGTCGCGTTCTTCAGGCGGTTTTCGGATCAGGCCGTGAAACACCGGAACCATATCGCCTACTAGTTCGGTCAGCTGCCAGTCCATCCACATTTCACACTTGGCGCGGTCGCCGGGATTGGTTGGAAAGAGGGAGCCCATGCTGTGTTTTGAAGCGAGATACCGGACGATGGAGTTAGATTCCCACAGCACAAGATCATCGTCGATGATTGTCGGAATACGGCCATTGGGATTTAGCGATAGATAAGACGCTTCATGGTTCTTACCAAACGGTCCGCCGACGTCCTCACGTTCGTATTCAATTCCAATTTCATCAAGTATCCAAAGTGCTTTCATCACGTTAGACGAATTTGCCCTTCCTTTTACTAAAAGCATTTATTTCTCCTCTACCTGCGGATGCTGGTCTTACTTTCACCATGACCGGGGTTTTAGGCCGATCTATGGGACCATTCGTACGAGCAGCAAAGGTTGACAATGGTAAACCCGCAGAAAATGCTTACTGCATCCCGATATCAATAATGTGTTTGCGAAATGTCTGCCGCGCGCAGATTTCGTCGTACCAACGCCTAAGATTTGGATAATTTTCACGTTCTATATCCAGGTTAAACCAACGAAAGGTGATGGGCGCAGCCGGTATATCCCCTATCCCAAAAGTACTACCTGAAAGATATTTGTTATCTCTAAGCCAGTTTTCGAGTATTCCGTTTGCCTTAGCCCAACCGTCTCGGGCGGCGTCGATTTTTGCAAGATCGCGTCTTCTTTCTGGGGTTCGGATAAGACCCTGATATACAGGTACATGTGATACTGCAAGCGTAGATGACGCCCAGTCCATCCATCGAGAGGCGTTTGCGCGTTTTTGAAGATTTTTCGGCCATAGCGTGGTCCCGTTACCGTGTTTGTCTGCCAGGTATCGCACTATCGTATTTGATTCCCATAATATGAAGCCGTCGTCATCAATCGTCGGAACCCGACCATTTGGGTTCAAAGAAAGATACTCTGCTGTATCATTGCCGCCGTACGGGCCGCCTAAATCTGCACGTTCATAAGGTATATTGAGTTCTTCACATACCCACACCACTTTCTGAACATTTGATGATGTGGCGCGTCCTAATATCTTCAACATTAACAGATATCCTTAATCGATTTGCAAAAATAGGCACTTCAGATAAGCGCTTTCTGGGAGGGCAGGATGGACCGGATGATCGGGCCCCGCGCCCCCAGTATGCAGAATGCGCCCATTGCGTTTTGCGTCTCTAAGACCGCGATAAATCTGACTATTGAATAATGCTGTGTCCACATGTTGTGAACAAGACGCGATGCAGAGAACACCGCCTGGCTCCACTAGTGATGAAGAGAGTCGTGCCAGTTTACGATATCCCTGTAGGCCAGATTTGAGACCTTTGCGGCTTTTTACAAATGCAGGCGGATCTGCAATTACGATACCAAAGCGTTGATTGTTTTTTTTGAGGGTTTCCATCGCTGTAAATGCATCAGCCCTCTCAAACTTGCAAACACCTGATACGCCAGCCGCTTCGGCTGACCGGGTTGCTAGATCTAGTGCCGCATGGGAACGGTCAACACAAATCACATTGCTCGCGCCCGCTACGGCAGCTGAAATTCCGAAACCGCCAAGGTAGCTATATAAGTCTAATATGGGTTTTCCCATTGCTAGGGAGGCGACACGTACACGATTTTCTCGATGATCAAAAAACCAGCCTGTTTTTTGTCCTCCGATAAGGTCTGTTAGAAACTCAATCCCATTTTCCACTACCCGCGTCGTAGTTGATACATGACCTATAATAGTTGCCGGGTTGTCTTCCATTCCTTCCAAGCGTCGCGCTGCCCCCTGTCTCTGAACTACGATACCTTTTGGGGAGCATGTTCTTTGTAATGCTTGAACGATATCATTTGCCATTAGATCCATGCCAGCTGTATTCAGTTGGACAACTAAGCTTTCGTCGTAGCGATCGACAATAAGTCCTGGCATTCCGTCGGCTTCGGCATGCACCAGTCGGTAGAACGGTCGGGCAAAGAGGCGGTCACGCAGATTCATTGCATTAGAAAATCGACCCACAAGCCAATCTGCGTTGATATCGATATCTGGATGCCGCTCGAGAATCCGAGCGCTGATCAGCGAATGGGGATTAAACATTGCGGCCCCCAGAAAACGCCCATGCGTATCATTTAGTGCGACTATTGTGCCGGATTTTAATTCCCTCAGTTCGGACGTCATGTCAATTTCATTGGAATAAGCCCAGGGATGACCACTAGCGATGCGCTTATGCATCCCTGGGCGGAGAACAGCTTTGGGGCGAGTGCTAGCTGAGATTTTTTGAGGCCTTGCCATACCGTTCATGGCGGGAGTTTACAGGGTACGCATTAGCGTTCATATGGTCAGTTTTTATCCGGACCTCTTTGCTTCACGCACCGTGCTGTAGTAGCCAGTGGCGAAAATAATCAGTGCGCCCGCAGCGGTCCATGCATCAAGCACTTCTGTAAATAGTATCCAGCCTAGCGCCACAGAAAATGGTAGTCGCATGAAATCAAAGACAATTACGAAACTGGCATCGCCTACTGCCAAAGATCTGGTGATGCAGTAATGCGTGGCATATCCGGTGATTCCCAACCCAATCATTGCTGGCATGTCTGCCCATGCTGGTGTTTGCCAAACGAAAGCGGCAGGGATAGCCGAATAGATCAGAATGGTAACGCTCATATAGAAAACCACTGTGCTGCCGGATTCGGTGTTTGAAAGAAGCTTCGTCACGACGTGGGCGCAAGAATACAGGAATGCCGCAAGAAGTATTGAGAGTGTCCCAATGTTTAAAGGTATAATGCCTGGCCTAATGATAATTAACGCGCCGGCAAATCCGACCAGAATAGCGACCATCCTGTGGCCACCGATGCGTTCACCGAGAAGTGCTGCTGCAATGATTGCCGTGAACAAAGGTGATGTGAATTGGAGTGCTGCGACGTCGGCAAGAGAGATTTTTGTAACGCCGAAGAACCACGCCACGTTTCCGCTGTATAGGAAAGCGTTGCGTATTGCGTGTGTCCCCAAACGTTCAGTACGGAAAATCGCTTTGCCCTGGCGGACCATTGATGGCGTCATAAGGACTAGGTTGATTACGTTCCTGAGAAAGATCATTAAGAGAACCGAATAGGTGGGCAGGTAGCGGATACAGATAGCCATAGCGGTCAACGCACCTGCCGCTGCAATCATCCACCAGGCTCCTTTAGCTGCATTGCTCATCCTTAGTCTCCTATAGCGATGCCTTCGCGCCGGCTGTCCGCACCGCCATCGAACCCCTGTGGTGTAATGCGGATTCCTTGCAAACCGCTATTCAGAACTCTGATACGAACCTCGTGTTTTAATTGTCGGAGTGCGTCGGCTCTTTTCGTGACTTCTGTGTCTTTTTCGAGTTCCGTCGCGCCATTACGATTAACATGGTTCGGTAAATCGATGGCTGACTGCATATCAAGATTCCAGTCTATAAGTCCGACAATCGCCTTCACCACATACGCAATAATACGCGATCCGCCCGGGGATCCGATCGTCGCGAATAGTTCCCCGTCCTGGTCAAAGATCAGCATCGGCGACATTGAGCTGCGCGGTCGCTTGCCGGGCGCAATGGCGTTCGCTGTAGGCTGCTTGATAGATTGCGGAAGGTGAGCGAAGTCGGTCAATTGGTTATTCAACAAAAAGCCTCGCACAAAAAGGTGGCTGCCGAACGCCCTCTCAATTGACATAGTTAAGCTTACAGAATTGCCCTGGTTATCTACCACTGAAAGATGAGATGTGGATGGAAAGCCCTCGCGATTGTCCGATAAGCGTCTTCCGCTGACGGAGCCAGGTGGCTGGCCGGGCAAAGCCTTGACCATGGTTGAACTGGCGGAGATTTGCCGAGACCTGCTTCTTAGGTAGGAGTCGTCCAACAATCCTAGTACCGGCACCTCCACAAAATCCGGATCGCCGATGTACTGTCCGCGGTCGGCATATGCCAGACGGCTGGCCTCTGAGATGAAATGTATAGCCTTGACAGAGCTCGGTTGTAATTTTGGCATGTCGAAAGGTTCCAGAAGACCAAGGATCTGCAGCACTGTCAGTCCACCTGATGTTGGTGGTGGCATGCCGCAAACGCGGTATTTTCTATAGACCCGACAAAGAGGACGACGTTTTTTTGCAGTGTATTGTGCGATATCGGCGACGGTCATTTTAGCTGCGTTGCGACGTGCGTTTTTTACCGCGGTGGCAATATCTCTCGCAATTACACCAACGTAAAACGCATCTGGTCCGCCTGCTGCGATCCTGCGCAGAGTGTCGGCTAATGCTGGATTGCGCAAGCGGTAGCCGACCGGTAGTGGTTCTCCAGAAGGTGTATAAAAATAGTTTCTCGCAGCATGAAACCTCTTGAGGTCTTGTGCAGACTTGATCATGGCGTTTAAACGCGGGGAAACTGCGAAACCCTCTTCTGCAAGCCGAATTGCGGGCTCGAACAAACGCCACCAGGGTAATTTACCGTGATCGCTATGAGCAAGTGCGAGCATGCGGATTACACCTGGGATGCCAACTGCGGCGCCGCCCGCGCTGATATCGGAGAACGCGCGGCGCTTGCCATCAGGACCTTGAAAAACACCAGCTGAGATTGCCAATGGCGCGGTTTCGCGGCCATCGTACGCTTCGACCTTTTTCGTCTTCTTTTGGAAATGCATAAGAAATGCGCCTCCACCGATACCAGAACTTTGTGGTTCCACCAAGGTCAACACAAGCTGGCTGGCGATAGCTGCGTCAACGGCGCTGCCTCCGGCTCGCAAGATTTCGCGCCCTGCTTCTGATGCTATGGGGTTGGCGGTCGCAATCATGTGCCGTCGGGGTAATTCGGGTTTTGTTGCGCAAGCGACCGCGATTACCGTAAGGCCCGAAAAAAGCAGAACTTTTAATATCGTCGGTTTCAAAATTTTTGACTATTATAAATTGGATAGGGTTATTTTCGTATATCCTTTCGCAGGTGCGAAAAAGAGGGTAAAAGACAGTTTTTTTGTTAGATGGGCCCACGGAAGGCGACAATGAGTACTCCAAGCCGGATTAAACGGATTACAGCGCCGGAACTGTCCGCGCGCAAGGGTAAAGAGCCAATTGCGGTTCTTACAGCGTACACAGCACCGATGGCTCAGTTCCTCGACGAACATGTCGATTGTCTTTTAGTCGGCGATTCGTTGGGCATGGTAGTTTACGGCCTTGATACCACACTAGGTGTCTCATTAGATATGATGATTAATCATGGTGCAGCCGTCGTGCGAGGCTCGAACCACGCTTGCGTGATAGTAGACATGCCTTTTGCTAGTTACCAAGAGTCATCGGAACAAGCCTACCGAAATGCAGCGCGAATAATCCAGGAAACGGGCGCGGATGGCGTGAAGTTAGAAGCTGGTTTGGTATTAGCCCCTACAATTGAGTTTTTAGTGCGGCGTGGCATCCCTGTTATGGGGCATGTCGGCCTTATGCCGCAATCTGTCAACACTTACGGTGGCTTCCGTGTCCAAGGAAAGGAAACGACAGTGGCTCGCCAGGTAATTGATGACGCCCGCGCGGTGTCCGATGCGGGAGCTTTTGCTATCGTGATTGAGGGAGTGATGGAACCGGTCGCGCGTGAGGTTACAAACGTTGTTCCAGTGCCGACGATAGGCATCGGGGCATCTGTTGACTGTGACGGTCAGGTCTTGGTTGCAGAGGATTTACTTGGGCTTTTCAGCAATTTCACTCCGAAGTTCGTCAAACGCTACGCGGAGCTGGGTATCGATATTTCGGCAGCTGCCGCCAAGTATGCCGAAGATGTCCGAGCCCGGCGATTTCCCAGTCCCGAACACTGCTTCGGAGCACCAAAAACTAGCGGCGCAGAGGTGCGGCAACTCAAATCCTGATTGGTGTTTTGAACCATTCTGAGAGCGAAATAAAACAACCCAAACCATTGAAAGTTATTAGAACAGCTTCAGAAATGCAGAGCGTAGTTCGCGCCGCCCGCGGAGATCGTATGGTCATCGGGTTGGTTCCTACAATGGGCGCGCTTCACGCCGGACATATTTCACTAGTTCATCGCGCACGGAAGGAGTGTGGGCTGATAATAGCGAGCCTATTTGTCAATCCCATACAGTTTGGCGCGAATGAAGATTTCGATTCTTATCCACGTGATCAAGAGCGTGATTTTGGCATATTTGAACGGAATGGTGTGGATATTGTTTACGCACCGGCAATCGACGTGATTTATCCAGACGGTTTTGGAGTCACGGTGACTGTCTCTAAATTGACCGAATGCCTTTGTGGGACCAAGCGACCAGGCCATTTCGATGGGGTGACGACTGTCGTATCCAAATTATTCGAACATTGCCAGCCGGATTGTGCATATTTCGGCGAGAAGGACTATCAGCAATTAAAGGTTGTTGAACAGATGGTGAATGAGCTTGATTTGCCCATACGGGTCGTTGGAGCGCCAGTTATACGAGAGCGCGATGGCCTCGCTATGTCATCGCGGAACACTTACCTCAACGAAACGGAGCGGCGGATCGCCCCAGCATTATTCAGAACGATGCGTACGGTTGCTATTCGCCTGTCCAGAGGAGCTGAACTTGAGTCGCAGTGCGAGTGGGGCAATGATGCACTGCTTGCCGCCGGCTTTGATAGGATTGATTATTTTGAGGTTTGTGACGGCCAAACTCTTGAGCGTGCGAGAGGTTACCGGCCTAGCTTACGAATATTTGCGGCAGCGTGGTTACGTGAAACACGTCTCATAGACAATCTTGCGGCAGATGAAATAGATTAGAGGCTTACTCGGGTCCTACCCAGTTCTATCCTCGCAATTATTAAAAAAAGGTAGGTGTGGCTGTTAGAGGCATAACAAATAATTCTGAGCTACTCCAAAATAAACCCAACATCGTACGACAGCTCGTCGAGTGGTTTGTTACCTTGAGCTTATAAACCAAGATCAGTTGCGCATTCTACCATCAATCCAACAAAATAAGTGGCAACATAAATCGTGGTGGGATAAATCTATTGCGATTTCCATCAGTACAGTTCGTCGGACGCGTTTAGAAGTTCAGTACACGCGGTCGAAAGCGCATCAAACAGCTGGTGCCGCAGCTGCAGAGATAACTAAACGTGATATCTCGGCTGGTTCTACCCAATATTAATAGGGCGATCAAAGTCGAACTTCAGCCGGTGGTGTCCTGATTGGCAATGTCTTCCCGTCACAAAGGCAACTTTCGCGCATCGTCTGTATCTTAACCGTCTGAACAGATAGGACGTAAACCCCTGCCGAATTAGACTTTCTGATACTACAGGAGTGTTTTAACGGACGTAGAGATGGATCTCGTTAGTTGCGGCCGCACTGCTCGTCAGTGCCGATAACCTTACTCGATCCAGTGGAAGTCCCATGTCGGACAGGGATCGCAGAACTGTTTCGGCGTTCTTTTTTGAAGAACTAGCCGAGAGGGCCACCCGCGCGGCGTTGCCCTGGTTGGGAGCTACTGCAACAAGATCGAACATGGCGTTTGGACGCCGCTGGAGTGCTCGACTTATTGCCTGATAAAGCGGCTGTTCGTACTGAACGTTAGCGCGGTCAAACCGAATTACGACCAATGGACGACGCTCAGCGGCGGGTCCTATCGGCGATGATGCAAAACCGCTGCTAGCGGTTGGCGCGGCAGATGAAAATGCGCGATTACCAAGACTTGATCCGAGCATCTCTCCATTTTTAATAGCGAGCGCAAGGGTCGTAAGGTTCGTCCGCTCGGTTCCAAGGTAATTGCTTTGACGCGATATGTCCTCACTAAGTTCATTAAGCAACCTGTCGATTAGCACCACCGTGCGATTTACCTGGTCTTCAAGGATTGCAAGCTGACGGTGGTCTTCATCGATTGCGCCGGATAGGCCGTAAGCGGCGCGACTTGTTTCCAACAAATATGCAGACAAAGTAGAAGTGCTGGCCACACCATTGGCTAGCTTGTTCATCTGGGCAATATCATTTTCGACCTTGGCCAGGTTTGCCTGCGCAACATCCCATTTTTTCACCAATTCTGGGTTCCCAGGCGTCGTGCCAACTTGGAGTCGTGAATTGATAGCGCCGACGGTCGTATGATAATTTTGAGAATTTTGGATCGTTAGTTTTCGGATTGATTGAAGTTGGGTGTTCTGTTGGCTTATTTGTGATTGTAACCTCTTCAATTCACCGCGGATTTCAATAACGCGCTGTCCTACATATGTTCCGGTGGTTGTTCCTTGAGAGACTTTCGGCGGGATAAAATTTGTCCGACCAAGAGCAGGTGGTGGTGTAAGCGACAATGTCGGTTGAGCGTTAGACTCGGCCCGTGCAGGAGGTATATTAGTTTTGATGTTTTGTTTGGCTGTCGGATTTTCGCCGGTTAGTGTGGGAAACAATCCGTCTGATACAAAAGAGCACCCGCCGAGCAGGATACCGATCATGACGACAATCGAACTATTTTTTACTGTATTCGATCGGGTTTTTCTAATACGGGCCATGGTAAAGGCCTTACCCCCATTTATTTCATTTTTCTCGGGTCCAAACCAAAGCGTGATAAACAACTTGCAGAGGTCGTCAAACAGATTACTTGGCTAAACCTAATATATAATACTTTAACGAGTAACCGCCGACAAGCCGATTGTATTGGGCAATGAAAG
>CAJWSW010000002.1 GCA_913046035.1 uncultured Alphaproteobacteria bacterium
CGATGGAGATCCCTCGTCGATAGGCGCGGCGTCAATGATCACTCCGGCCTTATCAAGTTTATCGATAAGATTAGGATCGTTTGGCGAATAAGTGTTGAATGACCGCCCATCTTTTCGCACGCCCGATATAGAACGCCCTTTAATAGTTACTTTCTCAATCTCACCACGCTGAACGTCGGCAAGGAATGTGGAATATGCTGTTCCAGACTGCCCGCTGCGGTCGGATGGTTGCTGAAACAAATTGAACAACGCAAAAAGCAGGAGAAGGATTATTACCCAAAGCGCAATATTTTTACCAAGGTTGTTCAATGATCTAATACCCTAACAATTAAAATTCCGGAACAAACAACAGTATCTCGCTGGTTACTACAACCATTATTGCCAGCAAAATAAACTTACCCACCCCACATACATAATGCGTGCTGCTAGTTAAGCAACCCAAAACGGAGGCTGTAATATCGGCGTTCTCGCCCTAATTGCCGCATTCTCGATGATGTCGTCACTGACACGCTCAGAGCGATAACCCAAGTGCCAAACTTGGAGAACAACCTTCTCTCTTCGAACTGCTGGTAATCCGTAACGCACAGGACCAGGGATTCGCCGAAACTTTGTTCCAACATCGCCTGCTATCTCTTCCCAGCCCGCGCGCCCTAACGCACTAATAAAAGTCGAATCCGGCACTTTGGAGGGATTGATATGTAAAAGAAACCGCCCGTCCCATACCAATGGAGATGGACCTTCGAGAGATACCTTATCCGAGATAGTACCAAACTCACGCCAGAGACGAACACGGTCACCCTCGGCAGCGATGACGCAACTACCGAGGGTACGAACAAAGTTTTTACCCGGATCGACAAGTGCGCGGCATAATGTTGCCTGACGCGCGCGTTTTGGGGCAAAATCACGACCACCTATCAATTTTAAAAGCGCAGATACGATTCCAATCGCCGTTTCATTGGTAGCGTTTTTCAATTCTCTGCGGTCAATATCGGCATAGCCTTCCGGGTAAAGGGTCACGCTGCGAGTAGCCACTGCCGACACGCAAGTCTCCCTTGCCTGGCGCAAATTCGCAAAAATACGGGCAGTTTCTGAAACTGTCGAGACGGGAACACCATGACCTTCAAGCAACTTAACCTTTTGGCGGACGCGAACTCTTGCAAAACGCTCATCGGCGTTGCCCGGATCGTCTATCCATTCCTGGCCAGCTAATCTCAGCGTCGTTTCTAAACGTGAACGCTCGATATTCAGCAAAGGCCGAATGACGCTAATACAATCGCGCTGATTTACCAAAGGCATCCCCGACAATCCTTCTGGGCCACTTCCCCGGCTCATACGAAACAGGAATGTTTCAGCTTGATCGTTCCGACTATGTCCAACGAATAAGTCAGCAACCCCCAGTCGAATGCACCAATCTTGCAACAACGCATATCTCTCGCGCCGCGCCACCTCCTGAATACGACGTTTTGGCTTTTCGCCTGACCAAGTTAAAATTTCATGTGCGACTCCCATATCAGCGCACCAGGTCCCGACCTGTTTGGCTTCTGCCGCAGACCCAGCGCGAAGTTTATGGTCCACTGTAAGGGCAGTCAGTGCAACTCCGTTCGCCGATGTCCATCGTTTAAGGAGGTGCAGCAGCGCCATACTATCAGCACCACCTGAAACCGCTATGGCAATTGATATACGATCCTGAAATGGCGCCATCACCGCAGCGAACTCACTATCCGAAACTGAAGCACTCAAATGGGAGGACAGCCCCGCCCCGGCACAGAGTTTCACCGGCACTTTGCCTGGCGCCACTCGCGGTCAATTCGAGCTTTAAGCCGATCTGTTGCTTTCGGATACTTCGACAAAAAACGCGAAAAAGCTGTGCAGGCTTCTTCCCGTTTGTTCATTCGGCTGAGAGACATACCTAGTTTCACAAGACTATCGGGGGCTTTTCTGCTTTTCGGATATCTCTGATAGCCCTCGGCGAATGCAAAAGCCGCGTCCTGATAGTTTTTTCGAACATAGTATGTCTCGCCTAGCCAATATTGCGCATTACTTGCTAAATCATCCTGCGGATGCTTTTCAAGAAAAGCCATAAGCGCTTTTTCTGCACGGCTGAAATTCTGCTGTTTTAGCATCAGCGACACCGCGTATTCATACTGCGATTTGGGCGTCCCCGGCGGCAGTTCATATGCCGAAATAACCGCATTTGGCCCAACTGGACCTTCAACTGGGCCACGTGGGGATGTAACCGCAAGATTTTTAGGAATCGTCCCTAGAACACCTGCACGGGCCGCCGATGGCATCGGCGGCGCGACCATAGTCGACTCAGACGATGAAGGTGAAAGCCCATCCGACCCCACAACCGGGGAGTTATTTTTTTCAAGTAGAGCTAAACGCTGATCCAAGTCAGCGACCAACTTATCGAGCCTACTTTGAATTCCGCTAAGCAAAAAATCGATCTTCTCGATCCGGCCGGTAAGACGCCTAATTTCAGCCTCCAATTGCGAAATGCGGATCGATTGGCGTGCCATCGAGGGGGCATCTGCCCTTGGGACGGAAATGGGGTCACTCTCGGAATATGACGGTGCCTTGCCTTGATACACGTGTTGCTGCAGGGTTGAGAGCTCGCGCTGAACGCGGTCTATACGGCTGAACAAATCTCGCACTTCATGATTTTGGGCTGATGCTCTTAGTGGCAAAAGGTTTGCCAATATAAGTACAACCGTCAAGGTCACAGTGACGACAGATTTCACCCTCAAAACGATGTTCTCAAAACGCACTGTGACCTAGAACCATTAAATATCACGGTATTCACCTCTCTTGGTAAGGTGTTGACACTGGAGTCACAGACAAATCAGTCTGCTCTGCTTCCGACCACCGTTACACTGCGCCGGTTTTTTAACCACGCGTCCTCGTTTGATGAAGGATCTACGGGCCGCTCCTTACCAAAAGATATAGTTTGCACCCGATTAGGGTCTATTCCTAACGCGATCATGTAATCACGAACCGAATTTGCGCGACGCTCACCTAGAGCAAGATTATATTCGCGTGTACCGCGCTCATCTGCGTGCCCTTCGACCGTAACAGTGATACCGGGATAACGTTTAAGCCATATCGCCTGGTTTTCGATAGTCGTGCGCGATTCCTGCTCGAGATCAAAACGATCAACCTTGAAAAGAACGCGATCGCCAACGTTTACAACAAAGTCCTCGGCTGACCCCGGCGCCTGCGTGACCTCTCGCGAAATAGCACCACTGGCCAAGGGTCCGCCAGTCCCAGGCGAATTAGCCCCCGCAATAGACGAGCCTTTTCCAGTCGAGCTGGAGTTAACTTCAGGAGAAGATTCGCACGCGGTGAGGGCTAGCCCCACGAGCGCACAGACCAAATAAGAAAAGCGCATCAAATTTTTCCTCAAAAGGTGTCTGTCAAGTTACAATTAATTGTCATAGTGTCCGTGTTAAAGGTTATAAAACAAAAAATAGGATAATTTAGTGAATCCTTATGATTAACCCCTCAAAGATTGCAAACAAAAAATGTTTTGATCGCAACACATAATTAACGGAGCAGCGGCGACCAAGCCGGATCGGATGCCCCCGCTGGGGTAACAATCCGCCGTTCGTTATACCCGGTCAGGTCAATTGAATACAGCTGAGCGATCCCGCCACCATTGCTGCGTCGACGTTTCTCTCGAAAGAACATCAATACTCTTCCGTTAGGTGCCCAAGTAGGGCCTTCTACAAGAAAACCACTCGCCAGAATCCGTTCGCCCCCACCGTCTGGCTGCATAATGCCTATCGAAAATTTGTTGCCGACGCTCTTGGTAAACGCAATAAGATCACCACGCGGCGACCAAACAGGCGCAGTATAGCGGCCTTCACCAAAACTAATTCGCTTAACTCCATTACCGTCGTTGTTCATTACATACAACTGTTGAGATCCGCCCCGGTCCGAATTAAATACAATCCGGCGCCCATCCGGCGCGTATGAGGGTGAGGTGTCGATGGCAGGGTGGTTAGTCAGGCGCTGCACTCGGCGCGTTCTGAGATCCATGGAATAAATCTCAGTATTACCATCCTGCGCCATGCTCATGATGACCTTGTTTCCATCAGGCGAAAAACGCGGTGCGAATGTCATACCCGGGAAATCACCAAGGTTTTCTTTCTGCCCGGTCTCGAGATTGCGTAGATAGACCCGCGGTCGGCCGTCAACATACGACAAGTAAGTAATTTCTTGTGCAGTCGGCGAGAACCGAGGTGTAAGTACAAGCGCCTCTCCGTCGGTCAAAAACCTGTGATTAGCCCCATCTTGGTCCATAATCGAGAGTCTTTTAATCCTGCGTTTGGCGGGTCCACTTTCCGAGATATAGACTACACGGGTATCAAAATAGCCGCTTTCACCGGTGATACGCTTATAAACTTCATCTGCGATAATGTGGGCGACGCGTCGCCAATTGTTGGGCGCAGTAAAATAGGCGAGACCGGTCATCTGGGACCCACCGAACACATCCCAAAGGCGGAATTCAACTTTTAAGCGACCGTCCTGCTGCGACCTCGCGCTCCCCGACACTAAAGCTTGAGCATTGATCTGACGCCAATCACCGAACCTAGGTTGAACCTGAAGTGCGGCAACCTGCTGAATAAAAGCGCGCCTATCAATAGGCTGAAACAATCCAGATCTCTCGAGATCAGCGGAGATTAAATCAGCAATCTTACGGCCAATTTCCGCCTCATCTTTAGTCTTCCCAAAAAATTCTGGGATCGCGATAGGTAATGGTTCGACAGTGCCGCGCGTAATGTCGACTCGCAACTGTGCCTCCGATGGCGTAGTAAAAATAAATGCTACTAATACAAAAACAGTATTCAGCAGGGCCACTCCGCGAGCACAATGGGTTTTGTAAGACAGGTTCATTGACCAAGCGCTTCCTTAGGATCAAAGTTTAATACGATTTCTCTCCACATATCATAATGCTTATATGGGAGCTTTATCGGCACACAAGAGGGATCGCGGAGCGCTCGAAGGGCGCTCTCAGCAACGGCCCGAAAAAACGGATCATTACCCAACCGCCCTCGGTCTTGAATCCGCGGCACCGCGCTGAGCGATCCATCCTGATTGAACCGCATCCAGATCGCAACCTCCATATTGGCTGCATTCTTTGCTCCAGCCTGAATTTTCCAACACGGAGAAACTTGTCGCTTAATAGCCTCTGACAATTGGGCAGCGATACGTCGTTGTTCGAATTGCGACCGCCGAAACTTTTGTTCTGTTCGTTTTGCCAACTTATCCTCTTTTTTTGTAGCACCCAGCTTCGAGAGCTTTTTTTGCTTTTCCAAATTTTTCAACACACTAAAAAATTGTTTTTCTTTGTCCAGCGGAAGTTTCGGCTTTTTCTTTGGACGCGGTCCAGGTTTTTTCTTAGAAGAGGCCGCAAGCTGTTTCGGTTTGGGTTTCGGTTTCGGTAGGCTGGGTTTCGCATCCGGTTTACGCTTTGGTTTTGGTACCACCTCTGTCTCCAAATTCGGAGGGATAGGCGGCGCGGTCTTGACGGCAGTATTCGGCAAAGGCTCAGGAGGCTGTGCCACTTGTTTGGGTGATTTTCGCGTTATCGACCTCTCAGGGGCTTTGAGCGGTGATTTACGTGTTTTCGGTTTTCTGTGCTCTGGCAGTCTCGCAAATTCATCCTGCGAGACAACCTCAACCGCCACAGGCACCACTCCTTTGCGTTCTGATTGCAGGATTTTGGGCAGACCAACCAATATTAACAAAACTATGATCGTATGAAGTAAACCTGAAATCGCCGCGCCGTATCGCATTGATCACTTTTGCCCTCTAGGGGCTTCCCTTGGTAATTGAGTGATAAGTGCTACACGTGAAAATCCCGCGCGATTTACTGCTCCCATAACCTCCATTACGCGACCATACTCAATCATCTGATCACCTCGAACAAAAATACGGGTATCTCTTTTATTATTGGTAATTGCATCCAATCGCGGCACGAGCTGATTGAGCGTGATTTTGGTTTCCTGCAAAAAAACTTCACCTTTCGCATTAACGCTTATAACCAGCGGCTCATCCTGACCAACCATCTGGGATGCATCAGTTTTTGGAAGGTCGACCGGCACGCCGACAGTTAGCAGTGGCGCGGTTACCATGAATACGACCAATAGCACCAACATAACGTCAACGAGCGGGGTCACATTGATTTCACTCATCGGAATATAGCTTCCGCTTCGTCGGCCTCGGCCGCGTACAGCCGGTCTATTGTTTGACATTATAGCCATAAATCAGTCCCCATCCTCAGCCTGCCGAGAGAGGATAGCCCCAAATTCGCCAGCGAATGCCTCAAGATGCCCTGCAAACCGACTGATATCGGTCGATAACTTATTGTAGGCAATAACAGCCGGGATTGCCGCCACAAGTCCCAGAGCCGTAGCGAATAAAGCCTCGGCGATACCAGGTGCTACCACTGCAAGCGAGGTGTTTTTTGACACTGCAATTGCCGTGAAACTGTTCATTATTCCCCATACAGTGCCGAACAGGCCAACGAATGGCGCTGTCGACCCCACGGAAGCCAAAAAAGTCATATAACGTTCAAGATGGTCTAGCTCTCGGTTGAGGGTGATCTGCATTACTCGGTCGATGCGTTCGGATAGGTTCTGATGTCCGTCGCTATCCCGTCCAGATCGCCCTGCCGAACGCCGCCATTCTCGCATCGCTGCAGAAAAGACAGCAGACATTGGATCAACGGGGCGAGTTCCAATCCGATCAAAAAGATCATCCAAAGATCCACCTGACCAGAAAGTCTCTTCAAATTGGGATGCCTGCAATCGCAACCGCCGTATTCGTCTGACTTTTTCAAAGATAATTGCCCAGCACCAAAACGAGGCGAGCAGCAAGCCAATCATTACCGCTTTCACAACGAAATCGGCCTGCAAAAACAATCCCCAAATTGACATGTCTGCATTCACAGAACCTGCCAATGCCGCGGACTGAACCGCTGTTGCTTCCATACTCATATCTGTAATACGCCTATTTTGATGTCAATCATGATATTTTCAAATTTAGCGCTAATCGAAGATTTTCTGGCAAGCGAACTGGACGGCTATTTCTGTTCAGGCATACCAGCTGTATTTTGATACCTACGAGTGTAGCCCCTTCCCGCTTAACCAGCTGTTCAAGCCAGAAACTAGCGCCGGTTGTCTTGAGACTACGAGTGCAAATTTGAAGCGCATCATCTAGCCGCGCGGGTCTAAAATAGTCCACTTCGCATCTTCGAACCGCGAAAACCAAACTTCTCTCTGTCATCAAGGCAATATGATCAAATCCAGCGTCGCGGAGGAACTCCGTCCGCGCTCGTTCAGCGAACCGGAGATAATTACTATAATAGACAACACCTCCCGCATCGGTATCCTCGTAATATACACGGATCGAATGGAGGTGTTCCATTCCCACGTTAGTCATCACCATCTTCCGCCGTTCTAAGAAGATCAAGCTGGGAATCGTGTCCCTTCGGCACAGAGAAACCTAAATGTTTATAAGCATTGAGCGTTAACATGCGTCCCCGGGGTGAACGCTGGAGCAACCCACATTGCAGTAAAAAAGGCTCGATTACTTCCTCGATCGCGTCCCGCTGTTCTGACAGAGCTGCCGCCAAAGTGTCGACGCCAACGGGTCCTCCAGAGTAGTTCGCTGCGATACAAGATAAATAACGTCGATCCATGGAATCAAGACCGAGCTCGTCAACCTCCAAACGTCTAAGAGCCTCATCAGCAATCTTTGAGCACACCGAATGCACCCCAGCAACGCCTGCAAAATCGCGTACTCTCCGTAAGAGCCGAACAGCGACACGCGGCGTGCCGCGTGAACGAGCAGCAATTTCTCTCGCACCGTCTTCTGTCAAATTAATGCCGAGCACAGAAGCACCCCTGAGGACGACTTGCTCCAGATCTTTAACCTCATAGAATTCAAGCCGCATCGGGATACCAAAACGTTCTCGAAGTGGTGTAGTCAGCAATCCGGAACGCGTCGTTGCTCCTACTAGCGTAAATGGCGGTAATTCAATCTGGACCGACCGGGCGGACGGCCCTTCGCCAATAATTAAGTCTAACTTGCCATCCTCCATCGCGGGATAGAGAATTTCCTCTACCGTCGAGTTAAGCCTGTGAATCTCATCAATAAACAAGACATCGAAAGGTTCGAGGTTGGTTAGAATTGCAGCGAGGTCCCCAGCTTTGGAAATTACTGGACCCGATGTCGCCCGAAAGCCGACGCCCAGTTCACGAGCCACGATTTGCGCCAGTGTCGTCTTTCCAAGACCGGGAGGCCCAAAAAACAAAACATGGTCCATTGCCTCGCGGCGATCGCGGGCAGCTTTAACGAAAACGCCGAGGTTTTCACGGAGTGCAGACTGGCCAACGAAATCATCAAGCAACTGCGGCCGAACATGCTTTTCGGACTGGTCGCCCTCTGAGAAATCTGTCGCAACAGCGCGGTCTTCAGTCATCCCGACAACTCTCGCAGACCGGCGCGGATTAGATCTTCAACTGGAGCCGCTTCGCTGGAAGTATTGATCGCGCTTGATACAGCAGAAAATGCGGCGCTGCGCTGATATCCCAGATTTACTAGAGCCGATACTGCATCATCGAAAGCAGCCGAACCCGAACCTTTCCCTGACGCGGCAGAAGCAGTCGCTGAAGGAAACGCAGACCCCGGCAAACCACCTGTTTTATCTTTAAGCTCACTAAGAAGCCGGGTCGCTAGCTTTGGTCCCACTCCTGGCGCCCGAGTTATCATCCCTTTATCCTCAGAAAGAATCGCATCCGATAATTCCGCCGGCGACAGCACAGAGAGGATACCTAAGCCCACCTTTGCACCAACCCCTTGAACAGAGGTTAGTAGCCGGAACCAATCGCGTTCAGCCTGATCGAGAAAACCGTAGAGATGAATGTGGTCTTCTCGAATATGAGTTTCGATAATTAAAGAGACGATTTCTCCACGAGACGGAAAATTTATCAAAGTACGTGTTGAACAGAAAATAAGATAACCCACACCGTTGGTATCAATCACGACCCAGTCTTCGCCGGTTGAATCCAATACGCCGGTAAGCTTTGCAATCATACGCGCACTTTCTTCGGAAAATCATACCTGACATTGGGCGGGCGACGGTGGTGAGCATGGCATATAGCAATCGCAAGGGCATCGGAAGCGTCTGCACTTTTTGGTTTTGCGCCAGGGAGGAGAACGCTCACCATCGTCTGCACTTGGCGCTTGTCTGCATGCCCATTCCCAACCAGCGATTTCTTAATTAAATTAGCAGGGTATTCAGCAACGGGGATCCCAGCCTGGGCAGGCGCTAGCATAACAGCGCCGCGCGCTTGGCCGAGCTTTAACGTTGATGATGGGTTTTTGTTTACAAATGTTTCCTCAACCGCAGCCTCTGCGGGGCCGAAAGCCTCTATCACCCCCGATAAAGCATCAAACAACTGCGACAGCCTCTCTGCGAGGGGCAGGCTCACCGTAGACGCGACCTCGCCAGACGCCACATGCACAAGATTACTCCCATCAACTTCGATAACGCCCCAGCCTGTGCGCCGCAATCCGGGATCTAAGCCTATCAGCCGCAATGCCATTAGCGCCCTCCTAGGCTCATCTCGAGAGTTGTTCCATGACTTCCTCATCAATTTCGACGTTTGAAGATACCTTTTGAACATCGTCGTTATCCTCAAGCGCATCCACGAGACTTAGCAACGTTTTGGCGCTTTCAGCGTCAAGATTCACATTGTTCTGCGGTTTCCATGATAATTCCGCAGACTCAGCTGTCCCGAACTTTTCTTCCAGCCTGTCTCGAACATCGTTAAAGTCGTTTGGATCACAAATAACTTCGTGACCGTCATTGGTTGATTCTACATCCTGCGCACCAGCCTCTAGGGCAACTTCGAACATTGCATCAGCGTCCGCTACCTGCGCGGGATATATCACTTGTCCCACGCGATCGAACATGAAACTAACACTGCCGGTTTCACCAAGATTACCACCAAATTTCGTAAAAGCGGCGCGCACATCGCTTGCTGTTCGATTTCTGTTATCGGTAAGCGCCTCAACGATTACAGCGACACCTTTAGGACCGTAACCCTCGTATCGGATTTCTTCGAATTGTTCAGTATCATCGCTTCCTGAGCCGCGCGCGATAGCCCGCTCCATAGTATCCTTTCCCATATTCGCGCTTTTGGATGCCGCAATTGCCGCTCGTAGACGGGGATTAGAATCTGGATCCCCTCCGTTTTTGGCCGCGACCGTAAGTTCGCGAATTAGTTTGGTGAAAACCTTGGCTCGCTTGGCATCCTGTGCACCTTTTCGATACTGGATATTTTTGAATTTGGAATGGCCAGCCATTATCGCTCCAACTTTTCTAATAAACTTGCAAACTTATACTATATCTCGTGGCAGTACGACCATAAGACCCCATAATTTCCCTACTACAGCACCAATACACGAATAGTTGAATAATGTGGCAAGAATGGGGCGCTCGCAGGGGCTTATGCTTGTTTTTGACTATTACCCCTATTGGATCACCTGCATGTCGGCCGGTATGATATCGATCTTTAATAGCGATGTCCGTGATATAACAGGTTCCGTTAAGGCATGTTTGTTATTTATGGATCTGAGTTCGGGTCAGCTTTCGGTCTAGCAATGTAACTCGGGCATTTTCTTCGATAAAAGCGAAAGCCGATTGGCGCAAAGGCAAGTCATCAAAGAGTGTGAATAAAGGCAAAAGCCCGTAAGCTTGATCGGAATAAGTGCGCCAACAAGAGAAATTCGCTCATTTCTAGCGCACTAAATCCAAAACTTTCGTAGACAGGGAGGCGCCGCACCATACACTTACAATAATTACACAACGCTCTGGAGACCTGCGATGAAAAAGAGTGAGTTATTTGAAAAAGGCGCCGCCACCCGGCGCGACGTTATGGGCCCCGACATTGCCAAAAAAATGGACGAAACGGTGTACACCGGACCCGTTATGGAGACGTTTGCGGAATTTGCCACCGAAGCTGTGTTTGGATTGCTATGGTCACGGCCCGGCCTCGACCACAAAACTCGTGCTATAGTTACCGTCACTAGCGATGTTTGCAACCAATGCTGGCCGGAGCTCGAGATACATCTTCGCTTTGCACTTAATCTCGGCTGGACGGAGGAAGAGCTCACAGAAACGTTACTACATCTTGGTGGCTATATTGGTGTACCAGTTATCCGAGAAGCCATGCTAATCGCAGACCGTGTTTTTGCTGAAGCAGAACGAATAGAGTGAATCTTACGCCGCAAATTCACGCCTAGCCCGGCTCTTCTCTTCGCAGGCGACCGCCAATTCGAACTGGACAGATATGAGTCGCGAGGCCCGTTTTATCATCGGTATCTACAAGGATGGCACAGAGAGTGGCCTCACCTTGGGCTGCCTCCATTCGAGCAGTAGGCATTTTCCGGACGAACCGTTCGACCGAAATTTCTTTACGAATACCTATTACAGAATCGTAATCGCCACACATTCCAATATCGGTAATGTAGCCAGTGCCACTGGGGAATATTTGGGCGTCAGCTGTAGGTATGTGGGTGTGAGTGCCCACGACCACTGAAACTCGGCCATCTAAGAAGTGACCCATAGCCATTTTTTCGCTGGATGCCTCGCCATGAAAATCAAGTACGATGGCCTGAGCATTTGAACCAAGACGCCACGTTTCCAGCATATTTTCGACAGCGGCAAATGGGTCGTCGAGAGGATCCATAAATAATCGCGCCATCAGTTGAACAACCACGACGCCTCGGCCTTGGGCATCTGCAAGCCTTGAAATACCCTTGCCAGGGGTGCCTTTTGGAAAATTAGCAGGCCTCAAAATACGCGGCTCTTTATCAAAATGGGGGATAATCTCTCTCTGATCCCAAACATGGTTGCCAGTGGTAATCGCGTCAGCACCCGCTTCAAAAAATTCATCACAAATTTTAGGGGTAATTCCAAACCCTCCTGCAGCGTTCTCACCGTTAATGATCACGAAATCTACTCGATAGCGGTCACGCAGCTTCGGCAGGTGTTGGGCAATAGCCTTGCGACCGGATCGGCCCACGACGTCACCGCAAATCAAAATACGCATTTAAACGACAAATCCCTCTTTTTTGGCACTTGGGATGAGAACTCGCTTATCGGTAAGAATTAAGTCGAGTGGCTCGTCAAGCGGATGGGTGGGTATCTTAGCGCATTCCTGTTCCTCGTAACCTACCCCGACGGCATCAACATTCCCGCATGCCCGCAGTGATTGGAGTGTACGATCATAATAGCCGCCACCATAGCCGATGCGATTTCCATGTGCATCAAAGCCCAATAAAGGCACGATTATCAGATCAGGAACCGCGTCAGTTCGCCTTGGGTGTGGCTCCTGCACGCCAAAAGCGGCATCAACAAGCTCATCACCAGGAAACCATCGGCGAAAGCTCTGTAGAGATGTGCTATCATTCATTACAGGTAATGCTGTGACTACCCCTTGCGAAGCCAAATCGTAAAGAATAGGCCGAACGTCAATTTCATCTTTTAAAGGCCAATATGCCGCGACAGTTGAACCTGAGAGCTTCCCTCCAAAACGATCGACAAACAAATTATGCAGTCCAATTTTGGCAGTCGCGCAACGCGCCTTGTGAACATTATTTCGCCTTCGACGCAACTCTACCCGGAGTCTTAATTTTTCACGTTCAATGAAATCACAGCCAGAACTCAAAGCGATACCCTTTTTCACTTAAGTTGGCGGAGCCGTCTTGGTCGTTCGTCAATATGATCCTCTGCGGCCTGCACGAGACAGGTGGGCACCGCATGTCGGGACCAAGACCCCGACAGAGACAGTTCCCGAGAGAGTTGTATTGGCCCCAGGGATGCAAGGACGTGTCGCACCAGACAGCACCGCCGGATTTCAAAATAGGACATAAATTGTTCTCGGGAAATAAACTTTAATGCGTTTGTTGTACCGGGCTAGACAATTTAAGCGAAACGCTGCGTGACAATTTCTATGCGGGTAGCAGCATCATTCACGATACTGGCCAGCTTTGCCTCTGCCTCTTTTAAAGATACCGCAACGTCATCCGTTTTTTTAAGATTGGCGTGCACCTGAGCCAGTTCATCTGAAATCATAAGGGCCGTCATAACCAAAAGTCTGGTGTCTCCCACTTGCCCTATGGATGACACCAGCTCCTGAACACGTTTTTCAAGATACTCACCAAGCTCTGCCAAGCGGGCTTCTTGGCCGTCATCGCAGATAATCTGATAATTTTTCCCGTTTACAGTAACTTCCACCTGTGACATGTCAATTTTCCAGAATGCTTTTTATCCTCTGGATGGTATCATCAAGCTTTTCTGCCATAGATTTATTCAGAGCACGCAATTTACCCACTTCGGCCCGCGCCGCTTTCAAATCATCCTCTATCGGATTCTGCGATGGAGAGACACCTCCGGGAGTTGCGCCCGCCGCCGCCTCAAGCGCCGAGAGCGCGCGGTTAAGGCGCTTTTCCGCTTCATCTAATTTCGACACTAATTTGTCTAACCCACCAAGGTTTATGACCGTCAGGACAATACGACGAGGATCGAAGGGGCGTCAACCAGGCCGAAACAGCAGAGCGTCCCGCTATCCCCCACACGAATCACCGTCCCCGATTTTATATCGAAAAGGCTGGTTTTCCGCGAGTAATGGTTCCGTCAAAGATTGTGTTTTTTGGATCTATAGAGTAATGAATCGGGTCAATATTTGGAGGGACTGAGCGATGCGCGTTAGCCAAAAAGTGAAAAAAATTCTTGCTGGGTACGAAAGCGACAATCCTGGCACCAAAGGCAACCTGGCTCGTATCCTCATGCAGGGAAAACTCGGCGGCACCGGAAAGCTTGTAATCCTGCCCGTTGACCAGGGGTTTGAGCATGGTCCGGCACGCAGTTTCGCGCCGAATGCACAAGGTTACGACCCCCATTATCATTTCCAACTTGCAGTCGATGCTGGTCTTTCCGCCTATGCGGCCCCGCTTGGTATGATCGAAGCCGGCGCCGAGAGTTTCGCGGGCGCGATGCCAACAATCCTTAAATGCAATTCCGCTAATTCTCTAGCTACCGAGAAAGATCAGGCCGTCACTGCGTCTGTAAATGACGCGCTGAGGCTTGGTTGTTGCGCAATCGGATTCACTATATATCCCGGCTCCGAATATCAATTTGAACTGATTGAAGAAATCCGCGAGCTCGCGGAAGAAGCCAAGTCCGTAGGCCTTGCCGTCGTTGTTTGGTCCTATCCACGTGGCGGCACGGTTACTAAGGAAGGTGAGACTGCAATGGATGTCTGTGCCTATGCAGCGCACATGGCAGCCCTAATCGGCGCACACATTATCAAGGTAAAACCGCCCACGGATGGAATGTTTCTTGATTCGGCAAAGAAAATCTACCAGAAGGAAAAAATTCCGATAAGTACACTGACCCAGCGGATAGAACATGTCGTCCAGTGTTGTTTTAACGGAAAACGCATCGTTGTATTTTCAGGCGGCGAGGCTAAGGATCTCGGCGGCATCTACGAAGAAGTTACAGCAATCCGCGACGGTGGCGGCAACGGATCTATCATTGGCCGCAATACCTTCCAACGCCCAAAAGAAGAAGCGATGGCAATGCTTGATCATATTATCAAGATTTACCAAAACAAAGCCTAAGAATTGCCATTGCTGAAGAGGAACAAGCCACAGCAGGCCCATGTTAGCCGGCCCACCAAAATGAGGCTCACATGCGCGCCGAAACTTGCCAGCTTTATTTAATTACGCCGCCAACATTCGGGACGGGTGGCGCTGTAGCATTTGCGGATACCCTGGCCGCAGCTCTCGACGCGGGAGAGGTAGCCTGCGTGCAACTTCGGCTTAAAGGCGTTACAGATTCAGAAATACGACGCGCCACCGAAATAATCTGCCCGGTGGCTCAAGAGCGCGACGTCGCCTTTATTATTAACGATCGTGCCGACCTCGCCGCTGAAATGGGCTGCGACGGAGTTCATGTTGGCCAAGAAGACACACCCTATGACGAAGCTCGGCGGCTGGTAGGCGGTGAAGCCATTGTGGGCGTAACATGCAAAGCTTCTAGAGAACTTGCATTTGAGGCTGGAGATGCCGGAGCCGACTACGTAGCCTTTGGAGCGTTTTTTGCGTCCACCACTAAGGCAATCACAACGCCTGCTGATATAAAGATTCTGTCATGGTGGCAGGAGGTAATGACTGTACCCTGTGTCGCCATCGGCGGTATCACCATTAATAATTGCGACGCAGTAATCGATGCAGGTGCCGATTTTCTTGCCGTCTCGGCAGGGGTCTGGGATTACGAGGGTGGTCCGGCAAAGGCGGTCAAAGCATTTAATTCAAAGATATTTAATCGCAACTGAAACGGCACTTGCATCGCGAGCTTCAACTAACCGGTAATGCACTGCATTTTGGGGGCACTATTCCGGATAAAATCGGTAATGCGTTACCTATTTTCAAAATGCGGCTTTGCAGTGCGGCACGCTGCTGAAAAATTCATACAAATTCTCTACCCTTTTGAGTCACCTAATTGCTCGCAACGTAAGGGCGAAGGAAGTGCACACTCGGTTTTATTTTCAGCGAGAACCTGATGCCGGCAGTGGGAGATCGGCTAGCTGCAGCCTAACCTGGAGTCAAGTAACAGATACTGGCGCCCATAAAACATCTTCGATATTTTCCGCACCAGTAGCCAACATCACCAGCCGGTCGACCCCAAGAGCAATACCAGCGCAATCAGGGATACCGGAATTCAGTGCTGCCAATAACGCCTCGTCAATTGGGATGGGCTCATCGCCAGCCGCAACACGATTTTTTATCGTATTTAAGAACCTTCTCCGGTGCTCATCCGCATCTGTTAGCTCGCTGTAACCGTTGGCTAATTCCAACCCGCAAACAAAGATTTCAAATCGATCAGCTACACGCGGATCGTCCGGCGAGATGCGCGCGAGCGCGGACATCGAGGCAGGATAGGAATGCAGCACTACGGGAACCTCGATACCCAAATTGGGTTCGATACGGTCAAGAAATATACGAAAGAAAATATCATCCCAATTATCGGTCGTATCGGTGTACACACCAACCGCTTCAGCAGCGCTGCGTAGCGCGGCTGTATCTGGGTCGAGCGGATCAGGCGTTGTGGCTAGGAGGTCGATACCTGTAAACCGCTCAACCGCTTCCGCCACCGATAGAAATTCCCACGGTGCAGATAGATTGCAAATATAGTCCCGATGTCGCGCCACCGGCCCGCAAACAGCACGCACAAACTCAATAGCCTCATCCGCCAGAGAACGCCAGTCAGCGCCGGTTTGGTACCATTCAAGCATTGTAAATTCGGGGTGATGTTTCGCCGTTCGCTCACCATTACGAAAAACCCGGGCTAACTGAAAAATGCGCTGCATTCCGGCAGCTAATAGTTTCTTCATTGCGAATTCGGGCGATGTATGGAGATAAACCGACCGGGCTGCGTCCCATGGGTCCAACAAAATAGTTTTAAACGGAGAAATATGCAGTTCTATCCCAGGGGAAACCTGCAGGGCTGACGTCTCTACTTCAACATACCCTCGGCGATCAAAAAATTCACGCACCGATTTAACGATGTCAGCGCGGCGAACCAAATAATCTGCACGACTTTCGAACCGGTCGGGATGCCACCAGGCATTTTTAGAAATTTCAGGGGTTTCGTTTTTTGGCATTAAAGCGATAATGCATAATATAATGAGGTCAGTCACCTTGCCTAACATAGCAAACCTTCCCACAGTCCTGCGTACAGGGCGACAGCTTGCTGATGCGGGCCTCATAGCCGACGACGCTGCTAAAGTGACAGACCTGATCGGCAAAAGATACAGCGTTGCGATCCCGAACCAACTTGCTACTTTGATCAACCCTGCGGATCCGAAGGATCCAATCGCGCAACAATTCATACCCAACGCAGACGAATTATTTGCGCTGGACGACGAACACGAAGATCCAATTGGTGACGACGTGCGTTCACCATTGCGGGGGCTGGTTCACCGCTATCCTGACCGCGTGTTGTTAATGCCAACACTCTCCTGTCCTGTATACTGTCGATACTGTTTTCGCCGCGAAAAAGTAGGCCGTGATGCGGCTTCTCCATCAGCTGCAGATATGGAAAACGCTATCGATTATATAGGTAATCACTCGGAAATTCGCGAGGTCATCCTGACCGGTGGCGACCCCCTATCACTTTCCGACAACCGACTTGGCGCTCTTTTACGAGAGTTGGATGAGATCCCTCATCTATCAAATCTGAGGATTCATACGCGCGTGCCGGTTGCCCTACCTAGCCGGATCACAAGTAAACTGATTGATAACTTGCAGGTAAACCTGCCAATCTGGACATTGCTCCATGTCAACCACGCACGCGAGCTTACGAACGATGTCGCTAATGCCTGTGCGCAATTGAATCAAGGCGGCATTCCGCTGCTATCACAGTCTGTACTTTTACGGGGCGTCAATGACAATGCGAAAACGCTCTCCGAATTATTCCGGCGCCTCGTCGAGCTGAAGGTAAAACCCTACTATCTCCATCACCCGGATAGAGCTCGAGGAACATCAAGGTTCCGGCTGACCATTCGTGAGGGTCTTAATCTTGTATACAGTCTCCGCGGTCGAATTTCCGGCCTTTGTCAACCAACCTATGTTGTGGACATTCCTGGCGGTTTCGGTAAGGTTCCGATTAGCGGTATCCGCAAAACACATGATGGTAAAAACTGGCTTCTTACGGATTTTGAGGGTCGCCAACACATCTATCAAGAGGACTGAAATGAATGCCTTAGGCATTTGTAATGGAACAGGTCTCTCGGATACTCCGCGTAATGTCATCAGAATACCAAACAACTTTTTAAGTAGCTTGGCCTGCCTGCAACGAAAGAGTTAGCCGGGCCCTCGGATTGCCTATATTTCTCCACTCTGGTAGTCTGGTCATTCATAAAAAGAGACCATTGAGCGATAAATCGGGATGAAAATCCAAGCCAATACAATTCGCCCCGGCAACGTTATCGAGCATGCCGAAAAACAGTGGACTGTGCTTAAAACGGAAATGCTGCTTCCCGGTAAGGGCAATGCATTCATTCAAGTTGAAATGCGCGATATAAAGTCAGGCAATAAAACAAACGAGCGGTTCCGAACATCGGAAACCGTCGAAAAGCTGATGGTCGAGGAAAATGATGCCACCTACCTATATGCCGATGGTGACCAAGTTACTTTCATGGACAGCAAGAACTATGAACAGTTTACACTAAACCGGGCAAGCATTGGCGACTCTGCAGCGTTTCTTCAAGAAGGAATGATGGTCACCGCAGAATTGATCGACGGTGTCATCACTGGTGTGCGTTTACCTCAGCACGTTACAATGGAAGTTGTCGAGGCTGATCCAGTTGTAAAAGGTCAGACTGCTTCGTCATCTTACAAACCGTCAATCGTCGAAAATAACGTCCGGGTTATGGTTCCGCCCCATATTGAGGCAGGCACGCGTATCGTTGTGAACACCGAAGATGCCACCTACGTAGAGCGCGCCAAAGACTAATTGAAACTTAGGCGCCGCAATAAAACGCTTTATACCAAAACGAAAGACTGTCGCATCTATGTCACTGCCCACGCCTCTAATAAATGTAATGGATGCTGCCGCCCGAAAGGCGTCGCGGCGACTAGTTCGTGACTTCGGCGAAATAGAACAATTACAGGTATCAAGAAAGGGGCCTGGAGACTTCGTCTCTGAGGCCGATCGGCGAACAGAACAAGTCTTATACGATGAATTATCTAAAGCTAGACCAGGTTTTGGTTTCTTGATGGAGGAGGGCGGCGAAATCAATGGTGAGAGCGGCGACGAACGTTGGATCGTCGATCCTATTGACGGCACGACAAATTTTTTACATGGCATCCCCCATTTTGCAATCTCGATTGGCGTTGAACGTGACGGCAATTTGATTGCAGGAGTGGTTTACGAACCTATACACGACGAATTATTCTGGGCAGAAAATGGTGCCGGTTCCTATCTTAACCGGAAGCGCCTTCGCGTTTCTGAGCGCAGCACACTAGCGGACTCTCTTATCGCTACTGGAATCCCATTTGGAAACCGCAAAGGCAAAAAATCCTTTATCGCAATGCTGAACGCGGTGATGGAAAAGACGTCAGGCGTGCGCCGGCTCGGATCCGCGTCATTAGATCTAGCTTATGTTGCAGCCGGACGATACGAGGGGTTCTGGGAGACCGGCCTTTCACCCTGGGATATCGCGGGCGGTATCGTAATTGTGCGTGAGGCGGGCGGTTTAGTAAGTGAAATTAACGGCCGCAATTCTATGCTTTACGGCACCTCAATTATTGCAACAAATCAGCATATATATGATCCATTTAGGAAACTACTCATGGATGCCGTGCGCGATGAAAATTTAAAACTTACGGAATGATCGCTGTATTTCAACAATTTGCTTTCTTCGCAGATTATCAAATCGGTTGTCCGCAAGCACCCGCTGAGGTAACGTAGTCCACGCAGGATCATTAGACTGCCGTAGGAAACTCGCGTTTTCAAATTTAGGTTGAAAAATATGCTTCCGGAGTCTTCAAAAAACATCTCGCAGACTTTCACTACAACCTTTGTTTTATTCATCATTTGTTGGGCGGAATCCGTCGCCGGCCAGACGATCATTGGCAATCGCTATTCTGCCTCAGTGTCCGTTGATCTCAGCGTACTCGAGCATATTGGCTCGAAGCCCAATGTTCCAATGTTGGTGCAGCCGTCTGTGCGTTCACTTTTACAGCCCAACACCCAGCCACGTCTAATTCCTAACACACAACCACTTCTAATGCCTAACGGGCGGCTTCCAACGGCGCCGTACGTGACCACTAAAAGAAAGGTCTTGCTCTCCCCACCTGTGCCCATAACGGGCTCGTCGCAGGCAAAAATAGCGAAAAGAAAAATTAAAACAGACAAACCTTCTAAGCCCAAAGTTTCCAACATATCCCCGATTAAGCCTCGCGTCGCTTCACCCGCGTCACCCAAACCGCCACCACGCCCGCCAAAAATCACAACTGTTCCAAAATCATCCGCCCCACTGCCACTTACTGCAATTAAAGCGCCAATCAAGTCGCCAACAACTTCAAAGCAGAAAGCCGCTCAAACGGCTCTGTCCAACGCGAATGTTGTGCTGAAACGCGGACAGCAGTTTAGGTTCAATTTCGCCAACGGCTCTTCCGAAATCAGCGAAGGCGCGCAAACCCGGCTCAAGAGCATCGCCGAATCTCTAGAGCGCGACGAGGAGCTTCGCTTGCAACTGCTTGCATATGCGGGGGGGGAAGGACAAACCCTCAGCCAGGCGCGGCGAACATCGCTTTCGCGCGGGCTAGCTATTCGGTCGCTTTTACTGGATAGGGGTATTCGGAGCGATCGGATTGATATGCGCGCGCTGGGAAACAAATCCGATGGTGGGCCGCCCAACCGGGTGGACATGATCATTAAGTCGCGGTGATACGGAATATAAGCGAAATATTTCACTGAAGCCTGATGGAGTTCACCGAGCGATGATAAACCCGCGGCGCTACATGATGCGTATGATCGCATTTTTGCTTGCGGTTCTAGCTGTTGCGCTGACGTTGCTACCAAGCATAAAAACCGCGTTTACATCCAACGCGGCGCTGAACGGATTAATACTTGGCGTACTAATATTAGGGGTGGGGTACATCTTCCGGTCCGTCTTTGTTCTGACCCGTGAAGTCGCCTGGCTGAGACATTTTCGAGCTGGGCAACCGTCGGTCTCAAGCATTCCCGAACCACGTCTTCTAGCGCCTATGGCATCGATGTTAGGAGAACGCAACGAAGGTTTCAGCCTTTCAGCTATATCGATGCGTTCTCTCCTTGACGGTGTCGGCACACGCTTAGACGAATCCCGCGACATTTCCCGTTATATGATTGGACTCCTTATATTCCTGGGGCTATTAGGTACATTCTGGGGGTTGCTGCAAACGATCGACGCTGTCGGGGATGTGATCGCCAACCTATCTGTTGGTTCCAACAAACTAGGTCCCGTGTTCGATAGTTTAAAAACTGGATTACAGGCACCGCTAGCCGGTATGGGAACGGCATTTTCATCATCTCTCTTCGGCCTTGCCGGGTCACTTATCCTTGGTTTCCTGGAACTTCAGGCCGGGCAGGCACAGAACCGATTTTATAACGATCTTGAGGACTGGCTTTCCGGACAAACACGGCTTGCATCTGGCGCCTTCTCCGGTGACATTGACCAATCCGTCCCCGCTTACGTGCAAGCGCTTCTAGAACAGACAGCTGATAGCCTTGAGAGTTTACAGCGCACACTGCAAAACGGCGAAAAAGCCCGCATCACCGCAAATAACAACATAACAGACTTGGTCGAACGCCTCGGCATGCTCACCAGTCAGATGACGGCCGAACATGACCTGATGGCGCAACTGGCCGAAAGTCAAACAAAACTAACGCCAGTCCTTACGCGAATCGACGAGACTCTCACAAAAATTGGTAAAGGGGGACATACCTCTGACGATATACGAACACACGTCCAAAACATTGATTCTCAGTTATCGCGATTGTGCCAAGACTCAGCTAATGCGCGAGCAGAATTTGCCCAAGAAGTGCGCGCCGAAATACGAGTACTTTCCCGAACCCTTGCGGCAATAGCTGAAAAGGGTAGCAACTAAATGCCGCTCCCAACAAAATTCTACCACGACAACAGGTAAAGAATGCCCGGGCCCATACGACGACAGAGACAGACATTTGATATCTGGCCTGGCTTCGTGGACGCTCTGTCAGCCCTGTTAATCGTCATTATTTTCCTATTAATGGTGTTTACACTTTCTCAATTTTTCTTGGGAGACATTCTCTCCGGACGCAATCAGGCACTTGAACGGGTCAACCAAAAACTGACGGAACTTTCAAAGGTGCTTTCCCTCGAACAGGAAACAAATTTAAGCTTATCCAAGAAAATCACACAGCTCACCACTGATCTGGAGGCGTCGACCGCATCCCGCGAAAAGATGTCAGTTCAATTAGCGGAATTGATAACACAACGGGACGCACTGCAGAAAAAACTTACCGACGCAAGGCAGATTATCGGCAACGATAAGAAGAAGATTGAAACCCAACTTGCAGAAATTATTCAAATTAATAGGGATATTACGGCTCTGAAGGATGTTCGTGCAGCATTGGAAAAAAAAGTATCCAAACTTGCAGGAACTATAGCCGAACGAGACAGATCTTTGGGATCGTTGCGCGACAGGTCGAAAGAGTTAGAGACGAGAATGGCCGATGCAAAGAACCGTACCGCGCTAGCACAGAAAGAAATCGAAAAAAAAGAACTTACTATCCGAGAGCTGAGCGCCCAAGCACAGAGAATTGGCGATGACTTGACCAAAGAACAACGGGCGAGCCAAGACCTACGCAGGAAAATCACTGTACTTAACACCCAACTGGTAGCATTGCGTTTGCAACTTACCCGTTTAAATGCCGCACTAGAGGCGTCGGAGACAAGGGTTGCTGCTCAAGATGTCCAAATTGTGAGCCTAGGAAAGCGCCTTAACGAAGCGCTGGCGAGCAAAGTCGAAGAACTTGCGCGTTACCGATCCGAGTTTTTTGGACGACTTCGCGAGGCCCTAGGAAAACGCAGCGGCGTCCGCATCGTTGGCGACCGTTTTGTATTACAGTCAGAAGTGCTTTTTTCGACAGGGTCAGCTGATCTAAATCCAATCGGTCAAGAACAAATCGACAAGCTTGCTGCCACGCTTCAAGAAATCTCTGATCGAATTCCAGACGATCTAAATTGGGTTCTGCGGGTTGACGGGCACACCGATAGTCGGCCGATTAGCACCCCAAAGTTTCCATCAAACTGGGAACTATCCGCGGCACGCGCGATATCGGTCGTCAAAGCCCTGATCAATCGAGGTTTGCAGGCGGATCGACTGGTGGCGGCTGGTTTCGGCGAATTTCAGCCACTGGATGCACGGAATGACGAAGTTGCTTATCTGCGAAATCGCCGTATAGAGTTCAAACTGACCCAGCGTTAGTTAGGTACTCAACCGACTCAATATTTCCCTATACTTAACGAAGCCTCTGCGGCAACTCCCAATGATCAATTCGTATTACCGAACTTAATCAATGCCCAGATCTTTAAACCTGTTGTTGAATTTAGCGACCTGTCCTGCGGTATCGACTAAACGCTGGGATCCTCCAGTCCATGCTGGATGAGACTTGGAGTCAATATCAAGCTTCAACGTATCGCCAGGTGCGCCCCAGGTCGATCGGGTCGAGTAGGTTGTACCGTCAGTCATTACCACTTCTATCTCGTGATAATCCGGATGAATCTCTTTTTTCAACGCACTTCTCCTGCAACGTTGCGCGTTATAGGAGACGAAGACAACCTTTGCAACAACACATTCGCCCGGAAAGCATTCTGAGTAGGAACAAATTGGGAATACACCTCGTATTGAGGATTCACGCTAGAGACGACGGTAATGCTGTTTACCTAATATAGCTAGTTTTTAAACAGAGCCTCCACACCACTCCGATGTGCTTCCTTTTTAGCAATTTCGGCACGCACCCTTTCGATCTCTTCCGCCAACTCGGTTATGTATTCGTTCAACTCCTCGATAGACATCGGATCGAGATCCTGTTTCGGTTTTTGGATATTTTGAGGCAGATCGTCGTTGATATCCAAGTCATTACTCCAGTTAATGTGGTTTTGTCGATTAAGGTTCCTACTTGCCAGTCTGCCGCTAAGGCGATAGACCTGCAACAAAGGTTTAAAAAAATCGAGTCGATCTTTAGATGTCATTTGACATTCCCAAAACTATGAACGCAGTAGAAATTTCTGAGTTTGGCGGCCCTGAAGTGCTTAAGTCGACTACCCGGCCGGTTCCAGAGCCCAGCGATGGGGAATTATTGGTCCGAAACGCAGCCGTAGGAGTGAATTTTCCCGATACGATGCAGCGCCAAGGTGGCTATCCGCCTCCACCGGGCATCACCGACATCCCAGGACTGGAACTTGCCGGCACGGTGGTTGCAGTTGGTCCCAACAATTCGCGCTATTCAGTAGGTGACGAAGTGTGTGCGCTTGTTTCAGGTGGAGCTTACGCTGAATATAGTGTTGTTCCAGAACCGCTCGCCCTGCCGTTGCCGAAAGGCTATGATACGGTTCGCTCGGCGGCCATTCCCGAAAATTTCTTCACTGTTTGGACCAATCTATTTGACGGTGTGCAACTGGTCCGTGGTGACAGTATTCTTATACACGGTGGTTCGGGTGGTATAGGTACTGCAGCCATCCAAGTATCGCGAGCTTTTGGGGCCACTGTTTACACAACTGCGCGTAATGCCGAAAAGTGCAAAGCGTGTAAACAGCTAGGCGCGGAACTGGCAATAAATTACACTGACGAAGATTTTGTTGAAATCGTAAAAGACGCGACAGGAGGTGCCGGATGTTCTGTTGTCTTAGATATGGTGGGCGGGGATTATTTCACGCGTAACCTTGAGGTTCTTGCGATGGATGGGCGCCTAGTGCAGGTCGCCGTTCAGAAAGGTGCTAAGGTGGACCTTTTTATACCAACCATTATGTCCAAGCGACTGCGTTACACCGGGTCAACGCTCCGACCGAGAACAGTACAACAGAAGGCTGCCATCGCAGAGGCCGTTGAACATAACCTCTGGCCGTTATTCGAAAAAGGCGATATCAAGCCCCTTATATACACAACCTTCCCGCTCACAGACGCTGCCGACGCGCATGCACTTATGGAGAGCAGCGACCACATAGGGAAGATCATCCTAAGCGTTTAGCGGGACGGCCCAGCCAGCGGCGAACGCACAACCAAAGAGATCAGAAAGCATATTAATATGGCCAATCAAGCAACTGAAAATGCAAAACCGCTTATGCCCAAAGCCACGGCAGTGTGGCTTATCGAAAATACCGGCCTGACTTTCCGCCAAATTGGTGCTTTTTGCGGACTACACGAATTAGAGGTGCAAAGTATTGCGGACGACGAAGTCGCAATCGGGATGGTCGGCTACGACCCAATAGTCAATGGACAGCTTACAAAAGAAGAAATTGAACGCTGTGAAACGGACCCAGCCGAACGCCTCATAATGGCGAAAACAAATGTACCACGGCCAGCCACCCGCACAAAGGGACCAAAATACACTCCCGTTTCCCGGCGCGGCGACAAGCCGGATGCGATCGCCTGGCTGGTTAAACACTATTCCAACCTCACTGATGCTCAAATATCTCGCTTAATCGGCACGACTAAACCGACTATTAAGGCTATTCGCGACCGATCACACTGGAATATGAACAATATAACTGCACGAGACCCAGTAGGGTTGGGTCTATGCAACCGCCAAGACTTGGACAAAGAGGTACTTAAGGCTGGATATTCATCGACTCTCGAAGCACCACCAGTAGACGAGGAAAAACTGAGCAAAACATCTGGTGTTCCAATGCCAGAATTCAAGCTATAAGCCAATTCGCGATTTTAATTGCAAATTAAATGACCTAACGGACACCACATCACAATCACACAAGTGACGCGCATAACATCCCTCCGCTTCATTTTTAACTGTAGTTTTCATTTTTACGTATGGAAGTTGCTTCCGTCTGTTGATTGATTTAACGACGAAGGAATTAGCTTCACGCTTTAACACTCGCACCAATACTTTTCATAAAGCTGCGTGTCGAGGTTCTCGTGTTTCTTATTGACGGCTTTCTCCGCGAACAAGAAGATTACAAAAAATTTTCGACCTACCCCCTTACAGCTTGAATTGACGCACCCGAACTAATTGAAACGTTGATTTGAAAGCAAATCACAAAATATTTTAAAGCGCGTCTTCGAGCTGGAAATCATTGAGATTAGGGAACGCAATCCGCAATACGAAACACAAATTCTGCTTATCGGAGACGGAAATCGATCCAAAAGTAGCGAAATAAGTGGAAAGATTAGATGCGGCATCGACTAACCTCTCCGACGCCGTCTTTCCCTTGTCCGCCGTCATATCAAGCACTTCAGTTAACATAAGCTGTTCAGCGTGTTCGCAATCAATTTCGGTCTTTTGTATTCGTTGACGAAGCGATTCACTTAATTGCGATGGCGCATTTCCAATGCCGCCTTTCATGCGAACACGTATTGCCCTCAGCGCTCGAACAACATCCTCGTGCCAAACAGACACAGCATCCAACAAAACAGTCATTTGCTCCGTAGTAAGGGAGCCACGGCCAGAAGCACCGACCCACATGCAGAATAGAAGAATATTAACATCCAGCTCATGGGCCTTCTGGAGCTCTAAAAATGCCGCTCCAACACCTTCGGACATGTAGACATCAAGTGAAAAATCCCAAAAGGGATGATCGGGAAATTCAGTCAAGATTTCGCCCTTTCATACATTTTAATATCTTAAACGCCTCAAAATACGTCATCGCAAAGCTAACAGCGAGCTACTAATTCTGTTATTCTTTACTCTTACCGGGGTGAAAGCGACAATTAAAAATGAGCGATCAAGAATTGCTTCGCCTTAAGTTGGCCGAGCTTAAACTCGAGCACCGTGACCTAGACGATGTGATCACCCGCCTAACGGAACGGGCATCATATGACCAACTGCAACTTCAGCGGCTTAAGAAACGCAAACTTATACTTAAAGACCAGATCACCCGAGCAAAAGCTATGCTTCATCCTGATATCATAGCATGAAATCCGCCGTGTTTATCTGATAGGATGTGTCTTGCTTATGTAGCAATTAACGCAACAAATGGATAACCACGGATTGCGAATAAGCTGTTCCCGCCTATAATGTGAAATGCTGTAATCTCCTGCCGAACTGGCGGGGTGGCACTTAGAAGGGATTTCTATGGCGGCTAATAGGAAATCAAAACAGCCAAAAGAGCGGCAGTCCGGTAAAAAAGCTGCAGTCGTGGGGATAATAATGGGCAGCCAATCGGATTGGTCCACCATGAAACATGCGGCTGATGTGCTCGAAACACTCGACGTTCAATTCGAAGCTAAAGTAGTTTCAGCGCATCGCACACCTGATCGAATGATAGAGTACGCCAAATCTGCAAAGGGACGCGGTCTCTGCGTTCTCGTGGCTGGCGCCGGCGGCGCTGCACACTTACCAGGGATGGTGGCGTCGATGACCACCCTCCCAGTACTTGGGGTGCCGGTGGAGAGCAAAGCACTCAGCGGGTTAGACAGCCTATTGTCTATTACTCAGATGCCTGGTGGCGTGCCGGTCGGCACCCTTGCGATTGGTACTTCGGGAGCAAAGAATGCCGGGCTACTAGCAGCATCAATCGTAGCGCTACAAGATAGTATAATAGAGAAACACCTTATCAAATGGCGCGCGAAACAGACTGCCAGCGTGCCGGAAAACCCGACCGGTTAGTCTAAGGCTTTTAAAATGACCTCTCCCCTGCCACCTGGCGCGACAATTGGTATTCTTGGCGGCGGACAGCTTGGCCGTATGGCAGCATTGGCGGCATCCGATCTTGGCTACAAATGCCACATATTCAGCCCAGATGCAGATGCGCCAGCGAAGGAAGTGTCAGGGGCGCAGACAACCGCGCCATATGAAGATCTTGACGCCGCTAGAAAATTCGCGCAATCCGTGGATGTTGTTACATTTGAATTTGAGAATGTACCGGACGATGTATTGGCTGTTATCTCGGAGCTATCTCCTGTGCGGCCCAGCGCCGAGGCATTACATGTATCTCAAGACCGTCAAACGGAAAAGGCCTTCATAAATCGTCTTGGAATTTCTACTGCCCCTTGGGCTCCGGTCCTGGAACAGAGCGACCTGAGTACGGCTGCAGCCCAGACGGGATTTCCAGCGATTCTTAAAACTGCGCGCTTAGGATACGACGGTAAGGGGCAAGTGCGTGTTGATGCCAAATCTGATCTTATGGCGGCCTGGACAAGCATTGGAAAAATGCCTTCGGTACTTGAGGGTTTTGTAGATTTCGAACGAGAAATTTCCGTAATTGTGGCGCGCAGTGTTGAAAGTAAAACAGAGAGCTACGTGCCCGTGGATAACGTGCACAAAGATCATATTCTCTATTCTACATCAGCGCCCTCTTCGGTATCTGAAGAAATTGGCGAAAAAGCAAAGCAGATTGCAGACAAAATCGTAACAGCCCTCAATCTTGTTGGCCTCCTCGCTGTGGAAATGTTTGTGATGCGGGATGGGAGTGTTTTGGTGAATGAAATAGCACCTAGACCCCACAATTCGGGCCACTGGACTATGGACGCATGCGCAGCAAGCCAATTTGAGCAGTTTATTCGCGCCGTTGTTGGTTTACCACTTCGGGATCCCTCACGCCATTCCAATGCTGTAATGACTAACCTCATAGGATACGAAGCTGACAGGTGGAAAGACTTAGCAGGAGAAGCGAGCACATGCCTACATCTCTACGGCAAAGCAAACGCCCTGCCTGGACGTAAAATGGGTCACGTCACCCGGCTTTTTCCAGCTAAAGGTTGTACATAACGTTTTTTAATAACACCGGTAATGACGTTCAACGGACTCAGAACGCGATCACACGTGTGCTCAAAACGTTTGCGGGTAGCGTGTATTTTCATTACGTCACTGATCCGTCTGGACAAAAACTCGCGAGTGTCAGAACACTCTTCGCTGCGATCGTCAAGCCAGAAAAGTAGGGTTGTCCCCACGACCCCTGCAAGGAGGCCGCGCTTAGTGTAGAATGAGAAATCGGCGGACCGGTCGCCGACGGCGTACCATATGTCATCAACTGTTTGATAGAGCAGCCGAGCCCCTAGCATGCTGTTTTGAGGCATAGCCAGCCAAGTCATCCCGCGGTGGACCGCTTCCTTGTGGGGTTCGAGAAAATTCAGTCGCGTTTCTACCGCCAAGCCCACGCGCTCATGCATACGCATTTTTGTTAGATCCTCCTCCTCAATCGAGTGGACCATGTACCGGTCCGCCTGTTGAGAAAAATGTCGGATCGCATCTACAACCCCCAGAGGAAACTCCCGCGCGACACATTCTTTGTCAAAGCCCAAATCAGAGGCAGCGTTGTTAAGTGCCGTAGCAGACCAACCATCGAACGGGATATGGTGCAGAGCGGCACCGATAAGCGCATCGCGCTCAGCAAGTGTTTCCTCTGTCATGTTTATCCCTCTTTGTCGACAGAAGACCCGGCCACATGCACCGTTGCATAATCCATGAATGCCTTAAGCTCTTCATTGAAGCTGAGCAGCGAAAGGTCAGTCATACGCATTGGAAAAAGCACACCATCGAGATGATCTATTTCATGCTGAACAACTCGGGCGTGAAAGTTAGTAGCTTCACGCTCGACCGCCTGGCCGTTTGGTAGGTAGCCACGATAGACAATGTGGGAATAGCGCGGAACCGCTCCAGTGATACCGGGTATAGACAAACATCCCTCCCAACCCAACGTTAATTCATCGGTGACCGGTTCAAATTCGGGATTTATTAGCGCCGTTAGTGGAGAAAAATCGGTATCCGCGCCGTCCTCTCCGCCCCGTTCACGCGGTGACTTAAAAATGATGGCGCGTTTACCTTCGTAAACTTGCGGCGCGGCAAGCCCTACACCTACCGCATCTTCCATGGTTTCAACCATGTCATCTAACAACTCTTCAACCTGTTTTGAGGTGGGGTCAGCGATTACAGCCGCCGACTTTAAAAGTACCGGTTGCCCCATGCGGGCGATTTTTAAGAGGGTCATAACATGTTCACAGTTGTAAGGAGCGTCAAAGTTTATAAATAGATTTTACTATTATAACTACGACTTCGGCGTTTAGGGCTTTAAAATCAAGTGCTAGTTGTGATATAAACTCGAAAAAGCCGGTGGAAACACCGGTTTTTGCTATTTTGCATTAAGATGCGGTCCTGAATAGGGCACTAATTTGACTGGAGACGATGGAACCGTGGAAGTATCCGTTAGAGACAATGATGTCGACCAAGCGCTTCGCGCTCTAAAGAAAAAGATGCAACGCGAGGGCATTTTCCGGGAAATGAAAATGCGCCGCTCCTACGAAAAGCCATCCGAGCGGCGTGCCCGAGAGAAAGCGGAGGCCGTCAGACGGGCCCGTAAGCTGGAAAGAAAACGACTGGAACGCGAAGGCTTCTGAGCTTTTTTTAAGAACGAGTGGAAAGGCCGCAACAAGCGGCTTTTTTCATGCGCGATGTATCACCAATTGAATTCATGACCCACTTGAGCGAGCGACGGTGATGAGTGAAAAAAACGCCGATCAAATCGCATTTTGGAATAGTAGTCACGGCATAGCGTGGGCACGTAATACCGACATTATAGATGTGATGTTTTCTGACATCACCGAAGCTATCGCAAGTGCGGCGGCGATCAATGTTGGCGATCATGTTCTTGATCTTGGCTGTGGAAGTGGTGGAACCATGCTCGCGGTGGCGAACCGAGTTGGCGCAGCAGGCTCGGTCACAGCAATAGATGTCTCCAACTCAATGATCGACCGTGCGGAAGAGCGATGTCGCGCTAAAAATTTGAAAAACGTCACGTGTATTCGAGGAGACGCTGCCTCCTATCCATTTTCCGACGCTTCTTTTAACAAATTGATTTCCCGTCTGGGCGCAATGTTCTTCGATGATCCTGCCGTTGCATTCACAAGACTTCGGCAAACACTTAAGCCCAGCGGACGCGTCGCCCTTGGAGTCTGGCGAGAACCTCGTGAAAACCACTGGGCAATGGAACCTGTGGCGGCGGCGAAGAAGTATTTAAATATGCCGCCTCGTCCCGGTCCCGAAGAGCCGGGCCCGTTCTCTTTCGCAAAACCAGATCGTGTCCGAAACATTCTAGCCGGAGCAGGATGGCGCGACATAGAGCTGTCGCCACTTAACTTCGTAATCCCACATGGCCGCTCGATAACTGAAGCGCTTATCTTTGTGATGAGGATGGGTCCGCTTGCTGGGCCCCTATCCGAAGCAAGTGGCGAAAACCGAGTCAAGGCAATCGACGCTATCAAACAAGTATTGAAGAACAACACTGGCGACGACGGCATTGTCCGCATGGCAGGGGCATGCTGGATTGTTACGGCGCGGGCGGATTAAAATGGCACACCTCTAGCGGCACATCATCGACGAAACGAGCGAGTGTATTGCGGGTCTCATTCAGCGAAATATTACTGTCGGCGGCCTCATTCACCACTATACGTTCAATCTGGATATTCCGCATATGCAACGCCTCAATCGCCGTAAGCGCGTGGCTTAAGCTGCCAAGATAGCTGCCAACGACTAGTACTACTGGCAAATCAATCGCAACCATTAGATCGCGCATTGTGCGTTTTGCGTCTAGCGGCACCATCACGCCACCGGCTCCTTCTATGAGCAAACGGGCGCCGTCTTTTCGCGCATTTCTAATCGCCTTCCTACAAAACTCAGTAATCTCGTCGACCGGCACCGTTCGACCCTCGAGTGCTGCTGCCATATCAGGAGACAATGGGGCAGCATATCGCCACGGCGAGATGCGATGAATTGACTCCTCAATAGCATCTTCGCCTATGGCAGCGAGCAAAATACCGGTGTCACTCATCTGGGCAAAAGCTGGGTCAAAACCGCTGATCACTGGCTTTAAAACACGAACTACATCACCAGCGGCACGCCACTCACGGATCATTTTTTCGGCAACATAGGTCTTACCTCGGGCGGTGCCGCACGAAGTAACAAATAACGCGCTCGCGTCAGCCATTGGTAATCTTGGACATGGACTCAAGATCCTCAATTAGGGGAATGACTGCGCCAACCAACGCGGCAACTTGTGCCTCCGTGTGTTCAGCAGTGAAGGTAAAGCGCAAACGCGACGTTCCAGCCGGAACCGTAGGGGGGCGAATAGGGGTGACAAGAAATCCACGTTCTTCCAGAAATTTTGAGGCGACGAGTGCCGCGTCTTCCTCACCGATAACCACCGGTACGATAGCGCTTTGAGGCGACGCAAGGCCCAATCTTGAGCAGAATAACTGCGCTAGCTTTAAAGGGCGCGCAACCCTCTCAGGGTCTCGCTGAATGATTTTAACACCCGCAATGGCAGCCGCAATCACCGATGGCGGTAGCCCGGTTGTATAAATTAAACTTCGGGCACGGTTTTTCATAAAATCGATAACCGAAGTTGATGCGCAAAGAAACGCGCCATAGCCGCCTACCGCTTTCGAGAGCGTGCCCATTTGTAATGGAACATCTGGGTAAGGGTGATATTCAAAGGCGCTACCACGCCCCTCACCCAAAACGCCAAAGCCATGCGCGTCATCCACCATTAACCAAGCTTCGTGGTTAGTGCACAGATCTGCGAGAGTGTCTAAAGGAGCTCGGTCTCCATCCATGCTGAAAACACCTTCGGTCATCACAATACACTTGGCGACGAGGTTTCTTTCGCGTGAAAGAATTTCGGCAAGATCATCGGCATCGTTGTGGCGGAAGGTTAATATTTTTGCCCTTGAAGCTCGCGCACCCATGTACATCGATGCGTGTCCCAGGTTATCAATCACGATTAGATCTTCTGGACCGGCCAGCGCCGGCAAGATACCGCTATTTGCCATGTACCCGCTGCCGAAAACGCAGCTATCCTCAGTACCCTTCAACTCCGCAAGCCTTTTTTCAAGCTCGGCATAAAGCGGATTATTGCCGGTTATTAGGCGCGACGCCCCGGCGCCGACACCGTACAAAGCAATCGCCTCTGCAGCAGCTGCTTTCACCTCCGGGTGATGTGTCAGTCCAAGATAATCATTACAGCAAAAAGATATAAGGTCGCGCCCGTCACGCTGGATATGCACAGCATCTGCTCTATAAGTTTCCACGACTGAGCGATACAACCCACGCGTGCTCAGGCTTTTGAGTTTGGATTTGGCGAACCGATCCAGCGATTCGTTAAACATGCAGAATCCCGCTTGTGATAGCTTTTAGCGCCCTTAGTATAGCGTATATGAGTTCTCCATCGATCCCATCTGATTCCGCCAACGAGATACGCAACGATTGGACTAAGACAGAAGCTCGGAAGCTGATCTCAGCGCCATTAAATGATTTGTTGTATGACGCGCAAAAAATCCACCGCAGATACTTCGATGCTAACGAAGTGCAAGTTTCCACGCTACTGAGTATTAAGACGGGAGGATGTCCGGAAGACTGTTCTTACTGTTCTCAGAGTGCCCATCATAAATCCGATGTTGGCGCCGAAAAATTGATGTCGCTAGAAGCTGTCAGGGCGGCAGCCCTCCGAGCAAAAGACTCTGGCGCTACCCGATTTTGCATGGGTGCTGCTTGGCGCGGACCGAAGGATCACGATCTCGACAATGTTTGCGATATGATTAGCGAAGTAAAGGCGCTTGGGCTTGAAAGCTGCGCGACGCTGGGGATGCTAAAAGATGGTCAAGCAGAGCGACTTAAGGAGGCAGGCCTCGACTTTTATAACCATAACCTCGATACGTCCGAAGAATATTATGAAAAGATAATCTCAACACGGAACTTCGAAGATCGACTAGCTACCCTAGCGCGGGTTCGCCAAGCCGGTATTAACGTTTGCTGCGGCGGTATTTTAGGCATGGGAGAGAACCGACATGATCGCGCCGATATGCTGCAAGTCCTAGCCTGCCTACCGGAACATCCAGAGAGTATACCTCTTAATATGCTGGTGCCTATCCCCGGAACACCGCTTGCCGATACTGACCCACTAGATCCGCTCGAACTAGTGCGGGCCGTTGCGACGGCCCGTATTATGATGCCTAAATCGATGGTTCGGCTATCCGCAGGCCGGTTGGAGTTAGATCCATCTAGCCAAGCGCTCTGTTTCCTCGCTGGGGCGAATTCTATTTTCTATGGAGATACACTGCTGACAACCGGTAATCCCCAGCAGCGCGTAGATCAAAATCTGTTTGAAAAGCTGGGTGTAAGACCTGCGCCCCTGGATGCCACCAGCCCAGCAGAATAGCGCATGACTGAGGTGCAAACACCCCACCTCTGGCTGCCCTACACGCAGATGCAAACAACCGCTGCGCCGCTGCGAGCCGCCCGAACGGCAGGCACGCGGATCATCCTGGATGACGGACGTGAATTGATTGACGCAGTGTCTTCTTGGTGGACAGCATGCCACGGTTACAATCACCCCCACATCATTATGGCAATGGAAAAGCAATTGCAGGACATGCCGCATGTCATGTTCGGGGGTCTAGTGCATGAGCCAGCAGAACGCCTGGCAAGTCGCCTATCAGCGATGCTGCCGGGGCAACTTAACAGAGTTTTTTTTGCTGACTCTGGCTCCGTCGCAGTCGAGGTTGCGATGAAGATGGCGGTCCAATACTGGATAAACCATGGAAATGTAGGCAGAACACGTTTTCTTAGCTTCCGCGACGGATATCATGGAGACACACTGGCGGCAATGTCAGTCACGGATCCAGACGAAGGGATGCACGCATTATTCAAAGGTTACTTACCAGAGCAGATCATCGCGCCAATCCCGCGGGACGAAAGCTCCAAGGCCGAATTGCATCGCCTGTTAAGTAACCACGGCCACGAAATTGCCGGTATTATCGTTGAACCTCTAGTACAATGCGCGGGGGGCATGAAAATGTATGCCCCGGAGGTTCTGAAATTTATTGCTGACGCCGCTACCGAGGCTGACGTCCTATTAATTTGCGATGAAGTTGCCGTGAATTTTGGACGTACTGGCACGCTGTTCGCGCATTCCCAATCACCCATCATACCGGATATTATTTGCCTAGGTAAAGCTTTGACCGGTGGCGCTATTAATCTGGCCGCCACAGTCGCAAAGACAGACGTGTTCAATGCATTTCTGTCTGAAAAAATCGACAATGCACTAATGCACGGTCCAACCTACATGGGCAATCCTCTTGCTTGCGCAGCAGCGAATGCCTCGCTGGACCTTTTTGAGACAGAACCGCGCTTACGACAGGTGGCGGCAATAGAGGCGCAGCTTAAGCGCGAGCTGAAACCGGTTGAAGGCCTGCCGGGCGTCGTGGATGTGCGTGTTAAAGGCGCTATTGGGGCAGTCGAAGTGGAAGAACTTCACAACCTCGAATGGCTAAAATTTCAATTCGTTGAAGCAGGCATTTGGCTTCGCCCGTTTGGTAATGTGATTTATACAATGCCGCCGTTTACCGTGACCTCTTCAGAGCTCTCCGAAGTAACTGCTGCTATAACGCAGATCTTACCGAGGTGGCATGAGAGAAATAATGAGTGACGACGTCGATAGCTCCGCCTAAGTGAGCAATCCTACGGACAAATATGTAAAATTCGAATTGGACACATCCCAATTGAATTTAGCGCCAGGCTAAATTTAGCAGAATAGACTTGCACCAGAACTCTAAAAAAGCTCCAACAGTCAAAAAAATTAGGGTGCAAACTATAACTTCAACCATACACCGCCTGGGTATCAGGCTAGAACTTCCTTAGTCGAATGAATACGGCGCGATGAAAGTGAAATACTTTGAACAAAAAAAGAAAATCTCCAGGAGCCATGACGAGCGACCGCATTGAACTTTCCGCGACCGACGACAGCGGAAAATTTTGCGCCTACCTTACCGCGTTGCCAGAGACGCCAGGGCCTGGTGTCGTGATGCTACATGAAATTCTTGGCATCACGCCCTGGATACACGAAATCGCAAATCAATTTTCGGTACGAGGTTATTGCGTAACCTTTCCGGATATATTCTGGCGACTTCAGCCTAATTTTGTTGCCGATTACCGCATTCCCCTGCAGCGCGAGAGAGGACTGCAGCTTCGCAGCGAAATCAATCACGAGAAAGCTATCGATGATATCGCGACAGTGATCGAACACCTCAAGGCGCTGCCTGAATGCAACGGCAAAATCGCAGTAGTCGGCTTCTGCATGGGGGGTACACTTGCTTATTTATCAGCGGCGCGGCTGAAGCCTGATGCTGCTATCGTCTATTACGGGACCGAAGTGCATAGGTTCCTAGATGAGGGCTTAAATATAAATTGCCCCACGATATTTCATGCTGGGGTTCGCGATCAACATGTACCGCTCGATCTTCTGAACACTATCAGGGGGGCTCTTGAAGGCTTACCGAGTGTGGCGTTCCACTTGTATGACGCGGATCATGCTTTCGCCAACACGCATCGACCGGAATTATTTCAAGCCGCACCCACAGAACGTGCCCACAAATTAAGTTTCAAATTGCTCGATACATTGTTTTAGCCTTAAACCCCATGCCAAAATCAAACCGAAATAAAACGCGAAAGCCGGACCAGTCGTATTGGGTTTCTTATCCTTTGTTTGGCTACAAGCCTTTTTAGACATTGAAGAGGTGTACGCTCTATTCGTCAAAACTGACCCGTAAAAACCCTAGCTCCATAAGTCTTCTCGATATACCGACCAAAACGGAATTTGATTTCAGGGCCATCCATCGGAGGCTCTTCTATCTCATGATCATCCGAGGTGAACGGGTCGACCTCTAAGACCACAAATCGGTGCCCGTCAGCGTTGCCACGAAACGCCTCATCAAAACCATTTTCAAGTTCATTCATCGTCTCAAAGGACCAAATACGCGTGAGGCCCATGGATTTCGCCATTGCGACATAATCGTTTGCGGACTTATTCGGTAAATCCAGGTCGGATGTTCCGCCATAGACACGGTTGGAAACAAGTACATGGGTTAGGTTCGGCAGGTCTAAGTCACGCTCGACCATCAGCATCCCCGGGTTCATGGCAAAAGCGCCGTCACCCATGAATGCCCAGACTTTAGCTTCGGGAATACCATATGCGATCCCAGATCCCAGCAATGTAGAAAGGCTCATCGAGGCGTCTAGATAAAAAACCCGGTCGGCATCATGGGTCACCTCCCACCACATCTGTGATGAATTACCTGCCGATGTCACGACCAGTTCGTTTGACCATCGACTTGCCAAAAATTGAAAGGCCGCTCGGTAGGGAATTGACATCGTTTAAGCATCCCCCCGTAAGACATCGCGGGTAAAGATTGCCACAGTTGGCCTGCTTACCGTGCGGGAATGATCATAGATGCTTTTTATTTCTGGTATCTTCTCACTGCTATCAATGACCTTATAGGTCAAGCTAATAGCGTCTAGTGCAGGCAAGAAATAAAGCCCATTTGAGACATGAAACTTTGCCTTATCGCCAGGTGCCCCCCGAAGTGTAGCAAGGATCGTCAATGGAATTTCATAGGTATAGTTAATTTTAGTAATGGCGTAGATCAGGGTCATTAAGCCAGACGCACCCATTACTGCTAGCGACCCTGTGCCGGATAAAAACGCGCCTGAACACAATCCGACAGCAGACTCTTCTCGGTTCACTGACAAATGCCGAAAGCGCTCATCAGCATCAAATTCTCGGATCACGGACGCCATCCAGTTGTCCGGCAGGCTCGCAACCAATTCAACACCGCAATCAACTGCTTGTTGCACAATAAGTTTTGCCACAGCCGCAGGATTGCTCATCCGAGGTCAAACCCCTCATATCCATTTTGAGCAATCGCCATGCATTTCGTAATATAGGGTGGCCAGCCACCAATGTACGGAGCGAAGACGCGAGCCTTACCCTCTACGTTTGATCCGACGTACCATGAGTCACATTTGACCCGCAGAGAGGCGTCAGCGGCCCTATTTACCTCTGCGTCCCAATCAGCCTCGGCCTGAGGCGTGGCATCAATACGCGTATAAGAGTTCGCGCGCATATACTCTAAACAGTCTCCAATCCAGTCACCGTGTTGCTCGGCACAGGTAACCATTGTTGCCAACACCGACGGACTACCCGCACTGACCATGTTGAACATATTCGGAAAACCTGCAATAGACAGGCCCATATAAGTATGAGGTCCATCAGCCCACTTCTCCTGAATTGTTTGCCCGTTCGCACCCGTAATCTCAATCCGCGTTACACTACCGGTCATCGCATCGAACCCGGTAGCATAGATAATCATATCTAAATTGTAGTCCTTACCTTCAGCACGCAGCCCGGACTCCGTTAACATCTCAATGCCTTTATTACTAATATCAACGAGAGTAACGTTGTCACGGTTAAACATTTCGTAATAATTTGTTCCGGCGCAAAGTCGCTTGCAGCCGAATATCTCGTCGGGCGTCAGTCGGTCGAGCACCTCGTCATCCTTCACGATTTCGCTTACGCGATCACGCCAATAGCCCGCGACCTCTTTATTAGCATCCTCGTTAGTAAGAATATCATTAAATCCGCCGAGAAAGGGTAAACCGCCTATTTCCCATTGTTGATCTAGTCGTTCGCGGCGTTCCTCAGGCGGAAGATCGAAGACAGACTGATCATAACGTAGAAAATTGAAAGCAGAATTCTCTGCGTAGGCCTGTCTTCGAAAGCCTTTGTAATCAGACTTGATCAAGTCGACGTCTTCATCACTTAGCGGTCGGTTTTGAGAAGGGACGACAAAATTAGGGGTCCGTTGGTACAGATAAACGTGGGCGGCTTCTTGCGAAATCAAAGGTGCGGATTGTATCGCCGATGAGCCCGAGCCTATAATGCCGACGCGCTTACCGGTAAAGTCAACTGGCTCTTTGGGCCACAGACTGGTCTGGTAAATTTCACCGCGAAAATCGTTTTCTCCATCAAATTTTGGCCGTATGGGCGCGGAAAGGCAGCCAACACTCATAATAAAATAACGTGCGCGGATCACCTCACTTTCGTCGGTCTCTATAACCCAAAGATCATTATCTTCGTCGAAGGTTGCCTTTCCCACGCGGGTATTAAATGTGATATCGCGGTTCAAATCGTAACGTTCAGCCACGTGCTCGATATAAGCGAGAATCTCTGGTTGCGAAGCGTAGCGTTCTTTCCAGCGCCACTCTTGCTGTAACTCCTCGGAAAACTGATAGGAGTACTGCATGCTTTCAATATCGCAGCGAGCACCCGGATATCGATTCCAATACCAAGTTCCGCCGACGCCACTAGCTGAATCAAAGCACCGGGCAGTGAAACCACCCTGACGCAAACGATAAAGCATGTAGATCCCGGTAAAACCTGCACCCACTACAACAGCGTCTACATCAATCGCGGTTTTCGTTAGCGGGGTGTACCTGTCTGCCGCCGTACTATTCATGGGTAAAATTTCTCCAAACTGTATAACAATACGTCACGTTTCTTTATTTAGCGAAACAAACACAATCTATCCAGAAACCGCTCGATCTGTCCCTTGCGCATCAATCAGGATCGCAGCAAACCGACATGGGTCAGGCCCATTGTTGACCCAGTTATGACTGGTGCCACGCTGGACTAGCACATCACCTGCTTTTAGATGGACCGTCTCTTCATCTAATACCATTTCCATTTCCCCGGACATAACGATCACGTAATCAACAGTCTCGGTAAAATGTGGTTCTGCAGTAACCCCGGGTTGAATTTCGATAACGCGCATTAACGTGCCATTTTTAGGTGGTGGGCGACCAATTTTACGAGCCCCGGCATCTTCACCGCCGTCGTAGGAGGCGGGCGCCTCATCTGAGACCCAAATAAGGCGGGAATCGTGACCTGGACGCCGAGACGTTATGTTTGAGGCAATATCGTCGATAAGAACGCAGGATCTGCCCTGAGGGTTATGTCCTGTTACTACCCTTCTGATTTCCATTTACCTGTCCTCTTGCCTTAGCATAATGCGTTGAAGCAGTCTTCTTGACACAAATGGTAGCGCTTAGTGTCGGTCTTTTGCCGAAATCCCGACCTTCTCGAGCGCAGACACTTGCCTCTTCGCTAAAGACTTAACGTCGAAATCACCAATTAAATCGTGGAACATTCGGTGCCAATTAATTTCAGCTTTTAGGTGCAAGAACACAGATCCCAGTCCGATTGCCGCCCGATCCATAAGGACGAATTCGCGGGGCGGCGTTACACCGCCGAGCCGACGCAATTCAGCGTGCACCTTGCCAGCCACCTGGGCGCCATACATTGTCCCATCAGTCTCTTGAATCTTTCGCGGTCGGTCCTCAAGCAGGGGGCCATATACAAATTCCGCCCAAATATTAAGAGTATCTAGCAACTCATTTGAAAGGTCAGAGAAACCCCAAGTCTCATATGCGTGAACGGCCAAATCCCGGTTTCCTGTTTCGATCGCGCGATAAAGGTCTATTACCCCTCCAACGAAAAGAGGATTGAAGATCCTAATACAGCCGAAATCCATCAGGTTAACTGAACCGTCCTCGCACACCGAATAATTTCCCAGATGCGGATCACCGTGAATAGTGCCGTAATAGTAAAATGGCACATACCATGCTCGGAACATATTTTCAGCCACGCGATTTCGCATTTCTAGCTCTGCATCAACCAATTCGAGCAACGGGACGCCGTCGAGCCATGTCATAGTTAGCAAGCGGTCAGAAGAAAGCTGCGGCAGCGGCAGCGGAACGTGCACGCCTGGCTCATTACTCAGCATCGCCCGATATAAATCCATGTGCTTCCGTTCTAGCTCGTAATTAAGCTCCTCGCGTAAACGGTCTGAGACTTCTTGATGGATCTGGCTAAAATCTACCGCTTTATCATATCGGCCATAAATAGAGAAAACGATACGCAGCTGCTTTAGGTCGGCCTCAACCGCTGATTTCATATCAGGATACTGTAATTTACACGCAAGATTTTTACCGTCTGGATGGACTGCGCGATGGACCTGTCCAAGGGAAGCTGCAGCAGACGCTTCCTTGTTAAATTCTTCGAATTTCTCTTGCCAGCCCGCGCCGAGCTCAGCCGCCATGCGTCTGCGGACGAAAAGCCAACCCATTGCCGGTGCATTTGACTGAAGTTCAGCCAACTCCGCCACATATTCCTCTGGTAATAAGTCCGGCACAGTAGACATGATTTGTGCGACCTTCATGAGTGGCCCTTTGAGCCCACCCAGCGCCTGTTTTAGATCCTCGGCATGCTTGCCCTTATCCAAGCTGAGGCCAAGGTAACGCTCGCCGGCAACCCGTACGGCCAGTCCACCGACCGCACGTCCGACCTTCGCATACCGTTTTGCTCGGCCACCAAAAGAATCATTTTCCGAGGCATCTGTCACGGCATAGCTTCCAGTTCGTCAATCATCCCACGCACCACGTCGAGACCTCTTTGCCAAAAGTCCGGGTTGGATGCGTCAAGGCCAAAAGGTCTCAACAACTCCCTGTGACGCAAAGACCCGCCGGCCCGCAACATATCGAGGTATTTATCGGCAAATCCCTCGACAGATTCCCTATATATTCCATACAGAGAATTCACTAAACAATCGCCGAACGCGTACGCGTAAACGTAAAATGGCGAATGGATAAAGTGAGGAATGTAAGCCCAGTACCAGCGATAGTGATCGTCAAATCGAATTGCAGGCCCAAGACTTTCTGTTTGGATTTCGATCCAAATATCGCAAATATCCTCGGCAGTTAGCTCACCCTCGCGCCGCGCAGCATGCACGCGGAGTTCGAAGTTAAAGAATGCGATTTGCCGAACGACCGTATTCAGCATGTCTTCAACTTTTCCTGCCAACATGACCTTTCGTATTGCTATATCTTCCTGTGTGCGGATCATTTCGCGGAATGTCAGCATCTCGCCGAATACCGAAGCCGTTTCAGCCAACGTCAGTGGCGTATCAGCCATCAGATTACCCTGAGCTGCGGCAAGCACCTGATGGCAGCCGTGTCCCAATTCATGCGCCAGCGTCATCACATCGCGCGTCTTACCCTGATAGTTTAATAACAGATATGGATGTGCTGACGGCACTGTAGGATGGGCGAATGCCCCCGACGACTTTCCATCACGGACCGGGGCGTCTATCCATTTATTTTCAAAAAACCGTTTACCGATATTAGCAAGGTCGGGGGAAAACTCGCGGTAGGCTGCTAGCACGGTTTCCGTTGCTTGCTCCCAGGGTATTATTCGATTGTCAGCCTCTGGCAGCGGCGCATTTCTATCCCAATGGTCAAGCTGATCTTTGTCAAACCACTTTGCCTTCATCGCATAGTAACGATGAGATAGATCAGGGTAAGCTGCAGTTACTGCGACGTTCAACGCGTCAACGACCTCATCTTCAACCTGATTTGAGAGGTTCCGTGATGACGCTGGATGGGCAAATTTCCGCCACCGGTCTTCAATCTCAGATTCCTTCGCAAGCGTGTTAGTGATCAGCGAAAATACTCTCGCATGTTTAGCAAGCTCGCTTCCTAATGTTGCCGCAGCCGATTTCCGGATGCCCTCATCAGGACTAGACATCATGTTCATGACCTCCTCCGAGGTCAACTCTGCTTCACCGTTCTTAAATCGCATGTCCGCCATTGTTTCATCGAACAAACGACTCCAAGCTGCCCTCCCCGCCACGCGCTTATCGTGCAGCAGGCGCTCAATTTCCTCGCTCAACTGATAGGGCCGGAAAGAACGAATACTGTCTAACCAAGGCTTGTATTTCGAAACAGTGGCCGCCTTCATCTGCTTTAGTAAGATGTGATCCTCTATCTCATTCAATTCCAACGAGAAGAAAAGCACGTCGGCAGAAATGTCGTTCACTCGTTCCTGCATAGACTGATAAAACCGACCAGCCTCGGGATCCGAGACATCTTCAGCGTAGACTAATTGAGCATAAGACATAATCCGGCCTATGATCTCGTCTATAACTTCATACTCCGAAATGGCAGCACCCAAAGCGTCGCCTGACAAACTTGCTAGCTTGCCTTTGTAGCGATCCGAAAATATTCGTGATTCTCGCGCTGCCTCCTCCAAGTCTGCTTCTAGCTCAGCACTATCAGGGGCAGGATAGAGATCAGAAAGATCCCATACCGGCAGATTCCCGAGGGCCTTATCAGGCGTAGTGTTGGCGACGGCGGTAGTCATCTCTGGTTCCTTCAAGCTTAACACGATATAAGTTCCTAAAAGCAAAACGCCAACAGGGCTTGCAATGGATTATGATAAATTAAGTAGTCTGCCGGCGATGTTTTTCGCCAATACCAAAGATATTGGCAACAGGCCGTTTCTTTGGGCCAAACATGACGGCGAGTGGCAACCAACATCCGGTGAGGAGGCCCATAAAAAAGCTATCGCATTAAGCAATTCTCTCATTGAACTGGGAGTGTCAAAAGGTGACCGAATAGTCTTGGTTTCTGAAAGCCGTCCCGAATGGATGATCGCTGACATTGCGATTATGGCGACGGGCGCTATCTCTGTACCCGCATACACAACAAACCAGGTTAACGATCATGCGCACATCTTGCGCGATAGCGGCGCAAAGGGCGCGATTGTGTCGGGTCCAGCCCTCGCTAAGAATCTACTTCCGGCAGCTACAGAAGTTGGCATCGATTTTATCGTTGCAATAGAGGATATCAGCACCGGATCGCATGGTATTGCGATCCATCTTTGGGATGAATTGATCTCCAGACATGACGGTACAGTTCAATTAGAAAATGATATTGCACGAACAGACACATCTTGCCTCATTTATACCTCGGGCACAGGAGGTGTGCCAAAAGGTGTAATGTTGAGCCACGGGGCCATTATCGCTAATTGCAAGGGGGCGTTCCAATTATTGAATACCCTCGGCCTGGACGATGAGAGGTTTCTATCATTCTTGCCGCTATCACATTCATATGAGCACACGGCGGGCCTAATGTTCCCGCTCTCGATTAAAGCACAGATCTACTATGCCGAAGGAGTGGATAAACTCGCTGCAAATATGGAGGAAGTAGGTCCAACGATAATGACGGCTGTTCCACGGCTTTACGAGACCATGCACGGCCGCATTACACGTGGTGTGCAACAGAAAGGTGGGCTGTCGGAAAAATTATTTCTTAAAGCGGTCGAAAACGGTCGAAAAAAATATGAGGGCAAACGTCGCACCCTCGGCGAAGCATTACTCGATCCACTGCTGACTAGGTTTGTTAGAGACAAAGTTGCCCGCCGGTTTGGTGGGAAGTTAAAGGCGATGGTTTCCGGAGGTGCACCACTTAATTACGATATTGGAACGTTCTTCAAAGCTCTTAATGTCCCATTGCTCCAGGGCTACGGACAAACGGAATCTGCGCCGATCATTAGCTGTAACGTCCCAAAGAAGAATAAAATTCACACGGTTGGTCCGAAGCTTGTTGACGTCGATCTGAAAATCGCAAATGACGGCGAAATCCTTGTAAAAGGGGAGCTGGTAATGCAGGGTTACTGGAACATGCCCGAAGAAACGGCAGAAGTAATTGTCAATGGATGGCTGCACACCGGCGACATCGGGGAACTTGATGACGATGGCTATCTAATCATCACAGACCGGAAGAAGGACATCATTGTAAATGCGGGGGGAGACAATATTGCTCCGCAACGAATAGAGGGCTTCCTGACCTTACAGCCAGAGATTGCACAGGCAATGATTTACGGCGACCGAAAACCAAACCTATCGGCATTAATTTTGCCGGATCCCGAGTTTACGGCAGACTGGGCAAAGGAAACAGGAAAACCAACACCACATAACCTGGTGGACGACGATGGTTTTCGTGAGGCTATTTCAGCCGCAGTCGACCGGGTGAATGCAGATCTATCGGTGATCGAGCGGGTACGCCGTTTCATAATAATAAACGAGCCCTTCACAATCGAAAACGAAATGATGACACCGTCTATGAAAATTCGCCGTCACATTATTAAAGAACGCTACGGCGAAGCACTCGAAGCGCTTTACGTGCGATAAGTGCTGCATGTGGAGGACAGGTAAAAACAATTTGCATTTATGATTCACGCCAAAACATGTTTATAGAAGATCTACCTTGGCGGGGTTTCCTGCCGTTGTAGTCTAAGTGGTTTGAAAGGAGTTCGCCGTGGTTACATTTTGTAGAATTACTCTCCCCTTTGCCGCGGCAGTTATCATCGTCTTGACTACCTCCTGCACACAGCCAACTGGACTGGTCAATGTCGCATCTTCGCCGGTCGAAGATCGCTCTTTGAAAACATTGCACGACGATGCGGCTATTACCTTGGACATAAATGAGACGCTGATAGGGGAGAAATACAGTGACCTGTTCGCGGAGATTTCAACCGACGTCTACGAGAATATTGTGATGATCACTGGCACTGTAAAATTCCCCCAAAACAAACAGCGAGCCACTCGCTTGGTACAAAGCGTCCAAAACGTCAAACGCATTATAAACGAACTTCAGGTCACGGATGATTACAGCCCACGCGCGGCAGCAAATGATCTCTGGATCGAGACCAAGCTAAAAGTGAAGCTATTGGGCACAAAGGATATCCGCTCAATCAACTACCGGTGGCGATCCGTAAAGGGTGTTGTTTACTTAATTGGCGCTGGCCGCTCTCGGCAAGAAATAAGCAAAGTGCTCACCGTAATTCGTCAGACGGAAAAAGTTAAAAAAGTGGTTAACCACACTTGGATCAGGCCACCCAAGACGATGTAGGGCGATTTAAACATCGCACCGAAACGAGTTACTACTTGTATGGCAACGGGAAGGGAATTTCCATGACGAGTAAAGAAATAGCGCTAATTGTCGGTGCCGGACGGGGTTTAAGTGCCTCGCTGACCCGACTATTTGCGTCTGAAGATATGGACGTGGCCATCGCGGCTCGCAACACGGACAAGCTATCCGCGCTTTGCGAAGAAACAGGGGCTCAGGCCTACGCCTGTGATGCAGTCGATAGCGCACAGGTAGACCAGTTATTTGCCTCTGTCACTGCGGATATCGGTAAACCGGATGTTGTCGTCTACAACGCGTCCAACCGCGCTCGCGGACCGATCCAAAATCTAGATCCGGAGGCTGTTCGCACTGCGATTCAAGTCAGCTGCTTCGGCGGGTTCCTTGTTGCCCAAGCAGCAGCAAAACAAATGATATCCCGTAAATCCGGCACCATCTTGCTTACAGGGGCATCAGCTAGTGTTAAGGGTTATCCGAATTCATCTTCGTTTGCGATGGGCAAGTTCGGGCTCAGAGGTTTGGCCCAGTCTCTAGCCCGTGAATTGCAACCTCAGAATATCCACGTAGCTCATTTCGTTATCGACGGCGGCATCCTGCAAGGGAGCCATGACCCAAGAGCTCCTGAACGCGGCGAGGATGCTATGTTGCTGCCTGATGAAATAGCGAAGGATTACCTTCACGTTCACCGTCAGCACCGTTCATCGTGGACTTGGGAAATCGAGTTACGTCCTTGGGTTGAAAAATTCTAAATAAGCGGGCCGAATATTACTACCGCAAAACACAGAATTAAGCGGATAAAAAGGCCGATCTCAATCGAACCTTTAAACCGTAAATTTATTCAGCGGCCTGAACCGATCCCATAGGCCGTTCGATCATACCTAGGGCCGAGAGGTATGTATCAAGTAAGAATTCCGCTTCCTGACGATCGCTATCATCCATTTTTCGGAGAGAAACGACTTTACGCATTGTCTTAACATCGAAGCCCACACCCTTAGCTTCGGCATAGACCTCTTTAATATCTGCCATCAACGCCATTTTTTCTTCTTCAAGCCTCTCGATGCGTTCAATAAAAGACCGCAACCGATCATGCGCTACTGTGCCACCTTCAGCCATCCTATCCCTCTCAGTGTTTGTTAACCCACACGAAAGAAGACTAAGTAGGCAAGGTCGAATCGGAAAGAAAATGGGTGAAAGGTTTATCCACACTAAGCCCATTATCCGTGGAAAACTGCTGGTGTAATGTGAGCTAGTGTGCGCTGTTCGACTCCTTAAATTTAGCCTTTTGCTCGGGTGTAGCCTCCGTCTGGTATTTATCGCGCCATTCCGCAAACGGCATCCCGTAGACAATTTCACGGGCATCGTCCTTACTCATTTCGACACCTTTTTCATTAGCCGCTTCCTGATACCAACGGCTTAGGCAATTGCGGCAAAAACCTGACAAATTCATAAGATCGATGTTTTGAACATCTGTGCGTTCGCCCAAATGCTTCACTAAACTGCGAAACGCAGCTGCTTCAAGTTCAATGCGGGTCTGGTCATTCATACCATCTCTCCTAAAGGACGTATTAGTCTGGTATAGGACTTATAGCATGCGCTTGGAAAACGTTTCCACGAAAGATATAGGACGACTGAATGGCCCAACTAACTGATACTGCCCGGTTGCGTCGCGAACGTATTGCAATACTCGCAATCTTTATTGGAGCCGTCATAATTGGGTTCGCCCCAATACTCGTGCGATTGAGCGAACTCGGGCCTATGGCGACCGGTTTTCATCGGTTTCTGCTCGCGGTTCCGTTGTACTGGCTTATCGCGGCTTCCATTCCTCAGAAAGCTGTGAGCGAGGGAAATGAGACGCCTCGCTCATTTCGCGATTTTTTACTCATTGGAATGGCAGGTTTATATCTCGCTGCTGATATTGCCGCGTGGCACTATTCGATCCAAATGACAACGGTTGCCAATTCAACACTACTTGCCAATGTTGCGCCCGTATTTGTGGTGCTCGGCGGCTGGCTTATTTTCCGAACACGGGTAACCAAGACTTATCTCCTTGGTCTCGGCGCTGCCATGATAGGTGTATTTATTCTATCCCGGGCTAGCCTCTCTCTCAGCGACAATCATTTTTTTGGTGATCTCGTAGGCCTACTTGCTGCGTTTTTCTATGCCGCCTATCAGATGTCGGTCGAACGCCTACGCAAAAGATTTTCAACCATTACTATTATGAAATTCGCTATTCCCATAAGCGCCCTGTGCATGGTCCCTATTGCACTGGCTAGTGGCGACGAACTGCTCCCTGTTACACTTGCTGGTTGGGCGTTTCTGGTTGCGCTGGCGGCAGGCCCGCAGGTCTTTGGTCAGGGATTAATTGCATGGGCGCTTGCGCACCTACCGGTCGCCTTCGCCTCGGTTAGCTTGCTTATACAACCGGTGACTGCAGGATTTGTGGCCTGGCTACTTTTCGACGAAGTGATCGGAACGCAGCAGGCAATCGGCGGGCTTATTGTTTTAGCAGGCATCATGTTAGCACGGCGCGGTAGTAGCCGGCGATGAGCACACTGCACCCAGAGAGGTTCCTGCGCGGCCTCTTTGATATTGCCGTTGAATCAGCCAACCCATCACAAATTTTACCCCCCCACCTACCGCTGCCGCCGACTGGTCGTACACTCGTGTTATCGGCCGGAAAAGCCGCAGCCTCCATGGCACGCGCTGTGGAAACCCTTTGGCTTGGAGATCTGTCAGGATTAGCAGTGACACGTTATGGGCATGGCGTTGAATGCGAGCATATTGAGGTAATCGAAGCAGGTCATCCTCTGCCAGATGACGCAGGCCACGGCGCAGCTCGTCGGTTTCTCGCCCTGGCGGACGGCCTTGGAAAAGATGATCTTTTGCTGTTTCTAATTTCGGGAGGGGCATCTGCATTACTAGTCGAACCGCCAGAAGGGCTTGGATTGAATGACAAAAGGTTGATAACCCACGCGTTGCTGGAGTCCGGAGCGCCAATTGACGAGATAAACTGCGTTCGTAAGCACCTTTCAGCAATCAAAGGTGGACGGCTTGCCGCTGCTGCGTATCCCGCACGCGTAGCGACGCTCGCCATATCAGACGTACCAAATGATGACCCGACAGTGATAGGCTCGGGACCGACCACAGGTGATCCGACTACCTGCGCAGACGCATTGGCAATTGCAGACCACCGAGCAATAAGGCTGCCCGAGCACGTTCGAAGAGCGCTTTCGGCCGGCTCCTGGGAAACCATTAAACCCGATGACCCTTTATTGGCTAACGCATACTATCGCCTTGTCGCTGGACCCGCTGGCTCGCAGAAAGCCGCAGCAAACGCGGCAGAGAGTGCACAAATCAAACCGATGCTTTTAGGCGCCAATCTGGAAGGAGAGGCCCGAGATGTCGGTTACGAACACGCGGGGATCGCGAGAGCGGCCCCGCCGGGGGTGATTCTTTCTGGCGGTGAAACAACTGTTACTTTGAAGGGCCGCCGTGGACGGGGAGGTCGCAACTGCGAGTATCTCTTGGCGTTGGCCATCGCACTCGAGGGGGCGCCGGGTATTCACGCAATTGCGTGCGATACTGATGGAATTGATGGCACAGAAGACGCAGCCGGTGCTCATATTCGACCTGACACCCTGATGAGGGCAGCCTCTGCAGGTTTAAATCCCCTCAAGATGTTGGAGGAGCACGACAGCTTCACCTTTTTTGAGAAACTTGATGATTTAATCTGGACCGGCCCAACCCGAACCAACGTTAATGATTTTCGAGCGATAATGGTCACTGGTAGATAACTATATCCACCTATTCTATAACGTAAAACATGAACCGAAACCGGCGTGCAAAGATCGTAGCCACTCTTGGCCCGGCAAGTAATACCCAAGAACAAATCGAAAAACTGTTCGTTGCTGGCGCAGATGTCTTTCGCTTCAACTTTAGTCACGGCACCCATGATGAACATATGGCCCGAATGGAAGAAATTCGCGCCATCGAACACCAGTATGGACGACCAATATCCGTCATCGCAGATTTACAGGGGCCGAAGCTACGTATCGGCCAAATAAAAGAGGGCGGGGTTCATCTCGGAGAAGGGCAGACATTCCGTCTAGACCTCGATAAGGCCCTCGGCGATCACGATCGAGTGCCCCTACTCCATCCCGAAATTTTCTCGGCGCTCAGAACAGATACCCAGATTTTTCTGGATGATGGCAAGATCCGATTACAGGTCGTTGATGCGGGCAAGGACTATGCGGAGACAGTTGTAACTGCGGGTGGCTTGCTAACCGACCGAAAGGGCGTCAACGTTCCTAATGCAGTCCTGCCCGTCGCTGCTATGACAGATAAGGACCGCTCGGACTTAGAACACGCTTTATTAATTGGCGTGGACTGGATTGCGCTGTCATTCGTTCAGCGTCCAAACGATCTCGCCGAAGCGCGAAAATTAATCTGCGACAGAGCTGCCATCATCTCAAAGCTCGAAAAACCCTCTGCAATCGAAAGGCTAGAAGAAATCATCGAATTATCTGACGCGATAATGGTTGCGCGCGGCGACCTTGGCGTTGAATTACCCCCCGAAGATGTGCCCGCTCTTCAAAAACAGATTATTCGGCAATGCCGGGAAACGGGCAAACCCGTAGTGGTCGCCACTCAGATGCTTGAGTCAATGATCAATGCGCCAACGCCAACCCGAGCAGAAGCATCAGATATAGCTACCGCTATTTATGACGGGGCGGATGCAGTGATGCTGTCTGCAGAAACAGCAGTGGGCGAATACCCAGTTGAGGCGGTTTCTATCATGAACCGCATTATCAATCGCACTGAACAGGATGACGCCTATCGAGCGATAATGGTTACCACACACCCGGATCCCGAACGAACTGCGCAAGATGCCATAACGGCGGCAGCCCGACAGGTGGCAGAAACGATTGGGGCCACAGCTATCGTCACCTACACAACATCAGGCTCAACGACATTGCGCGCGGCGCGCGAACGTCCCGAAGTTCCGATCTTATGCCTAACAGAAAAGCGGTCTACGGCTAATCAGTTGGTCCTTGTATGGGGCATTCATAGCGTGATTACAAAAGATGTGAGAAATTTCGCTGATATGATTGAAAGAGCGTGCCAGATAGCATGCGAACAAGGCTTAGCAAAAAATGGTGACCGGCTCGTTGTTACCGCCGGCGTGCCATTCGGAACACCGGGCGCTACAAATATCCTGAGGATTGCTAGAGTGGACGACCAATTATTCTGACGTTCAACTTTAAATTGTTGCATCAATGCCCTGGTGTGAACCGCGCTTACCTCAATACGGTGAAGTGATCCGCAACGGAAAGCGTGTCGACCCACAGAAGATCAGTCGCAATCAAACCCTTTTTCGCGTTCCACCTGCCTCTCAACACCTATCCGAGGCGTTTATTAGACCTGCTTCCCGTGAACCGTTTTTCGTAGCTCTTCAATGTAAGTTTTTGCGCCGGGCAAATGCGGGTGGATCTTCAACGCTGCCTCGAAAGCCTTAAGGGCTTCACGTTCGTGTCCTATTGCAAGGTTGATTAAACCTAGACCCGACAGAGCGCCAAAGTGGCGCGGTTCAAGCGACAGCGTTTTCTGAATGTCGATTACCGAGTCTTGATATCGACCGAGCAGGTAATTGACAGTTGCTCGTTTGTTCCACGCCTCAGCGAAGTCCGGTTGAACCTCGGTAACTTTACTAAACGCTGCAAGCGCCTCTTCATTACTCTCTCTGCCCATTGCCTGAAGGCCTTTGAGGATGAGCGCGTCCAACTCGCCGTTCCCTGACATTAACCAGATATTCCAAATCAATTTTTCAATCGGCAGGGCCTCCTCTAATGTTTCCGCCGATTTTAACTTTTCGAACAACATCGGTAGACGTGCATCGTTCTGGCTTGCCTGCATCGGAACAGAAAACGTGAGTGTCGCTGCTGTCGCAATCCAATGAAGAAAACTTTTCACTAAACTTTTAATCCTTCTGGGCGGGGACCACCTGTACCCCAATCTAAAAGCTCCACAGTATGCAGAACAGGAACCTCTACTGCGTCTTGGATCTGTATCATACACCCTATATTACCAGTTGCGATTACATCCGGCAGTGTACGACTTATATGAGCGACTTTCCGGTCACGAAGTTGACTGGCTATCTCTGGCTGCATCAGATTGTAAGTACCCGCGGATCCACAACACAAATGTGCCTCATCGGGTTCCGAGACGTTGAAACCCAGGGTTGCAAGCAGCTTTTGAGGTGTTGCTGTTATTTCCTGACCATGTTGCAGCGAACACGCACTATGATAGGTGACGCGTAAGCCACCACGATCGGAATTAGGCAAAACGTCCATCTCTGACACAAATTCCGAAACATCGCGCGTAAGTTCGCTGATACGTCGGGATTTTTCGGCGTAAGCCTTATCGTTCCTAAGTATGAATGCGTAATCCTTAACCATTGTGCCGCATCCGGATGCATTCACGATGATAGCGTCAACATTATCGGCTGCTTGATCTAAGTCGATTTCGTGGGTCCACGCGTCAACGTTTGCTCTCATTAATCTTTTTGTGGTTTTCTCTTGGCCTACATGATGCGCGATAGCACCGCAACAACCGGAGCCTTTGGCAACAATGACTTCGCAACCTAGACGTGTCAGTAACCGCACAGTCGCTTCATTGATTCGCGCGGCTAGTACCTGTTGAACACACCCTTGCATCAGTAGGACACGCTTTCGACGTTTACCCTCTGCAGGCCAAATGACCGGGCCAGAGCCCAACGGAGATGACGAGGGTGCCGACGGCGCCAGCATTAACATTACGCGCAAACGCTTGGGTATTAGGCCGGAAATCGAGCGGGCTAATTTTGCAAGTCGTAGCAGAAGGAGAAAACGACTTGGGTGTGGCAAGACAGCGCCAATCATCGCTCTGACGATTCGGTCGATTATCGGCCGAGTATAAGTTTTTTCAATATGCAAACGAGCGTGATCAATCAGATGCATGTAATTTACACCTGATGGGCATGTGGTCATACAAGACATGCATGAGAGACATCGATCTAAATGTTTAACAACAGTTTCTGTCGGAGGTTTTCCACTTTCGAGCATGTCCTTCATTAGATAGATACGACCACGCGGACTATCTAGTTCGTCTCCAAGTAAAACGTAGGTGGGGCATGTCGCCGTGCAAAAGCCACAATGCACGCATTTCCGCAGTATTTTTTCTGACTCAGCCAGGTCTGAATCTGCCAGTTGCGCAAGCGAGAAATTCGTCTGCATAAATCAAACACCCTCGAACATACGGCCAGGGTTAAGAATACGTTTTGGATCAAATGCGTCTTTTATACGTTCTGTCAGGCGCGCAACGGCCGGCAGCTCAGGATGGAACACTGGTTCAAGGGCCCGTTGTTTTATGCTGCCTCGGATCAAGGTAGCGTGGCCACCCTCGGCGCCCATCGTCCGGCGTATGATGCTGGAGCCACCATCGTCCATCCCGGAAACCTGCGCCCAAATTAATCCGCCACCCCAGTCTAGAAACGCGTCCATATCAGCCACCGCATGAAGTTTATTTAGCAGCGCTTGTGCTTCCGCCGGCGCGACGGAAATTTTCCATAAAGCATCACGATCGCCAAAATCGATAAATGCACGCACATCCCGCACTTCGCGCCAAAAATTAAGTGAATTATGTGAATGTAGTTCTTCAAGATCGCCAAACGACGCCAGATCTTCGCGGAGTGATCGACAGCGTTCTTCAACTGATCTGCTGATCCCCTCAAGTCTCAACGCCGCAAGTGCGGCACCCGAGCTGGCGACGTAAGATACTGCCGACTTAGAAACAATAGATTGTGGTAACCAGGCAGCCGCGGAGACGTCGTGCGGACTAGAAAGAGCCGCAGTCATTACCGAGAGCGCAACGGACAGGTTAGGGCAGTTTACAAGCAGTGTGCGGGTTTTTTCCGGCGCGGGCATAACCTTGACAGTTATATCGGTCATTACGCCCAGTGTTCCCCAAGACCCCGCCATTAACTTGCAAAGGTCATAGCCGGTTACATTTTTCACCACACGGCCACCAGATCTAAAGATTTCCCCTCGTCCTGAAACCGCCTCAACCCCAAGGAAATGGTCACGGGCGGCTCCCACCTTGATACGACGAGGTCCCGCAAGATTCCCGGCTACCACGCCACCTAGCGTTCCCAAGTTCAAAGGAGCGCCAAGTAAAGGACCATAATCGGGTGGTTCAAATGCCAGCATCTGGCCATTCTGAGCCAATTCAGACTGGAGGTGCGTCATAGTAGTTCCAGGGCCGGCACGCAATACCAGCTCATCCGGCTCATATAACGAAATCCCGTTTAGCGCAGATGTGCTCAGGATATGGTCAGTCTCCATTGGCCTTCCAATGGAGCGCCGTGATCCTGCACCCATGATTTCAAGCGTCTTTTCGGAGGTGATAGCATCTGCGATGATCTCGCAGGTATCCCTGGCCGTTATCGGATTTAGTTGTTCCGTCATCAACCCACTAGAACCTTGGAAGATCCGGAAATCGCGTCTGCTGTGAGTGGATATGGACGCGGCCAAGTTCCGCACACCTGTGCAAGGTAGGAAATACTTTGCCAGGGTTAAGTTGCTGTGTTGGATCGAAAGCGCATTTGACGCGCTGCTGTTGATTGAGGTCTACCTCGGTAAACATTTCGCCCATTAGGTCTCGCTTTTCTACCCCTACGCCATGCTCACCAGTGAGTACGCCGCCTACTTCAACACAAAGCTTTAATATTTCCGCACCAAATTGCTCTGCTTTCTCTAGTTCTCCCGGTGAATTGGCATCATAAAGAATAAGAGGGTGCAAATTTCCATCACCAGCGTGAAAAACATTTGCAACTCGAAGGCCGAAATCCTCAGAAAAATCCGACATTCTATCAAGAACCTCAGACAGTCGGTTCCTTGGGATGGTCCCATCCATACAGTAGTAGTCTGGAGAAATGCGGCCAACGGCAGGAAACGCCGCTTTTCGTCCAGCCCAAAAATCGTTTCGTTCATTTTCACTTTCACTGATGCGAATACTTTGGGCCCCATTTTTGCGAGCGATTGCCTCCACCCTCAAAATTAATTCGTCAACCTCCACCGATGGACCGTCCAGTTCCACGATCAGCAAGGCGTCCGCTTCGAGGGGATAACCCACTTTGACAAAAGCCTCTGCGGCATGGATTGCAGGCTGATCCATCATTTCCATTCCCGCCGGAATAATGCCTGCACCGATGATATCAGCCACGCAAGTACCGGCGCTTTGGCTCGACGGGAAGCCTATTAAAATTGCCCGCGCGGTCGATGGACTTCGCAGGATACGCACAGTTACCTCCGTAATAACCCCGAGGAGTCCCTCCGAGCCTGTCACAATACCCATCAAGTCGTAACCGCCGGCATCGAGATACTTTCCGCCAAGACGGACTATTTCACCGTCCATGAGTACCATCTCAATACCAAGTAAATTGTTGGTAGTGAGCCCATATTTCAGGCAATGGACCCCGCCCGAATTTTCCGCAACATTTCCGCCAATCGAGCACGCTATTTGACTTGACGGATCGGGGGCATAGTAAAAACCTTCGCCATTCACCGCATTTGTAATCGCAAGATTCGTCACACCGGTCTGCGCGCGCACGCATCTATTCTTGTAATCAACCTCTAAAATACGATTAAACTTCCCCAGGCCGAGCGTAATCCCATCGGCAAGCGGCAACGCACCGCCGGATAACGACGTGCCCGCCCCCCTCGGCACAATCTTAATCCCTTCGCCGTAGCAATATTGGAGCACATCAGAAACCTGCTCCGTTGTCTCTGGAAGAACAACAATGAGAGGCAGCTGCCTATAAGCGGTTAGGCCGTCGCACTCATAAGCGCGCAATTCTTCTTCCTCAGCAATTACGCATTCTGCTGGCAAAATTCGACGCAAATCTGAGACAATTTCAGTTCGCCGGGATAGAACACCATTATTTGGTTCGGGCATGCGCATGTTAAATTGAACCCAATTTAATTTTGAACCAGTTTAACGAAGCGCCTGGAAAACGAAAACCGCGCCAGATGGCGCGGCCGGCAATTTTCCTCGTAACGAAGGTATTAGCCTTGGCGAGCTTTAAACCGCGGGTTACGTTTATTAATGACATAAGTGCGACCCCGCCGGCGAATAACACGGCAGAAACGATCCCGTTTTTTAACTGATTTGAGCGAGTTTACAACTTTCATGGCTTGACCCTTCGCTGTATGCACAGCGTATAACCGAAAGCGCTGGAAGTTACTGGCCCGCATTCGGCCTGTCAATGGAGGTTTTTAGCCGTTTTCCATGTCGTGCTTTAAGCAAAATACCCACTGATTTTCACCAACACGAAATACAAATCCATTGTCTTGAATTCCGAAAGTTAAGTTTCCAATAGGGTACCGTATGGCGTTTTGTACATACCGGCGTCTACGTGTACATTCGTTACCGCGGCATCTTTTATCCTAATTTTTATCTAGGTGTCTTTGAAATATTCAAATGACATCACTGTATCTTGCTGTCTAAGAAAATATTCTCCGCCTATATACGCCTTAAAGTAAACATCCTGATACTTGGATGGGAAATCTTACGAATTTTCTCGATTACACTACTCGCCTAGATAGCGAAACCCGAAAGTGTCACCGTGCGGCACAATCAACCCCGCGGTTGGGTTTGGAAAGTGGGAGGGAAAAATCGTAACATCCGTGTCTGCATAACGATCCAAAAAGGCCGTTCGCGTCAACCGGGCCGCCTCCATATCAGCGCATGCGACTGTGCTCCAGTGCGGAATGTGACACTGGATCATATGGTGCATCATATCGCCGCAAAGAATTGCCTTGGCCCCGCCTGAACGAATGGATAGGCCAACCATACCGGGCGTGTGACCGGGTAACGGTTCCAGAACCAACCCATCATCCAATTGGTGATCCATATCAACGAGCACCTCCTGTTTTGCTTCGAGGATCGGTAAAACACTATCTACGATATAGTCACCGGTACGTGCCATCTGATCCTGTTCAGATTGTTGTTTCCAAAACTCCAGTTCTGCTTTTGCGAAAATATATTTTGCGTTCGGGAAGGTCGGTACCCAACACCCGTTTTCCAACCTGGTGTTCCAGCCAACATGATCAACGTGCATATGGGTACAAAGGACGTAGTCGATATCTTCTGGCGCAACCCCGAGCTTTAAAAAATTATCCATCCACGGAAAATTAGCGTCATCAAACAGTTCCCGATTGCGCGGCTTGTGATTACCAACGCAAGTATCTACCAAAATCGTATGGCGAGGTGTCCGAATTAGGAAGGCCTGAATATTGATAACTACATTGCCGGATACCGGATCATAATGACGTGGCACCATCCAGTCACGATGTGGGTCAATGGCAGCTTCATCCCAATCTGGGAAAAAAGTGGTAGCTCCAAGCATCGGCATCTCTATCTCTACAATTCGGGTGATAGTGATATCGCCGAAGGTGAAATCGAACATAGGCACTCCGTGTTTGACCATCATAGCGCCACTGCTCAAACGCGATCAGCGCGCAATTCTGCCGTGAACTACACTAAGAAAGCGGCTACGCCTCAGCCTGCACTTTTCGAGAAGAGAAGCCTCACAAAATCTCGATTAATGGCTTTATTTCTCGTTACGCACCGGATTAGAGAGCAATCCAACCCCCTCGATCTCGACCTCGCACGTATCGCCCTGCTTCATAAATATTGGCGGTTTTCTGACAAAGCCAACGCCCGGCCCGGTTCCGGTCAAAATGATATCGCCAGGCATCAACGTGATCGCACGCGCAAGTTCGTAGACCAGTGTCTTCACGTCAAACACCATTTCCCGGGTATTAGTTACTTGCAGAACGTTCCCATTTAGCCGCAGCTCGACGTCCAGCCCCTTGGCGCCAGCGGGTAATTCATCAGCTGTAACAAAATCTGGGCCTATCGAACCGGACGAGTCGAAGTTCTTGCCTATTGTCCATTGTGACGCCTTCATCTGATAGTCACGAATGGAGCCTTCATTGGCCACCGAGTATCCAGCGACATAGTCGAGGGCCTCGGATTTCTTTATATTACGGGCCTTCTTGCCAATCACAGCAACCATCTCGGCTTCATAATCAAAATGCTTCGATGCCTTGGGACGAATTAGGGCCTGACCATGAGCGACGAATGAGGTCGTAAAACGGGTGAACACGACAGGATAAGTAGGAATCTTTAAGCCGGCCTCCGCGGCATGGTCTTTATAGTTGAGACCAATACAGAAAATTTTATCGGGTTTCTGTATCGGTGTAAGGTAGCTTACGCGCCCTTTAACGACCGCGCTTGGCTTTGCTTTCCTGGCAGCGCGCCCAGCACGCTGCATTGCGCCCTTACCTTGTGCAATCAGCCCCTTCAGATCTGTAGGTATCTTCTTATCGACCTTCGACAGGTCTACAAGCCCGGCATCGGTTCGCACCCCAATCTTATTCTTGCCATCTTTTTTGAAAGAAACGAAACGCATTGAAAACCCCCGTTTTACATATTGTTCTTAAGATACTTGAGCCAGCATTTGCTGAAACTGGACGCGAAACCTAAACCATCGCACCCCTCATTCAAGCTGTTTCCCTATTGTAGCTCGTAGCCCTTCTCATAGTGCAAGTAAATGCCGTCAAAATAGAACCAGCGCATACGAGCACTTTCACGCGCGAAGTAGATAGCAGCCTCCTTCATTTCTGGAGTAGTGCAATGACGTTCAAGAATCTCAAACCCCCTGTTACTATGTTCAATATCTACTTCGGAGTGCAGCCAGAAATGTTTTATCGCCTCTTCATCAAAATTGTAGTTATCCCGTAGCGAGGGCAGCACCCGGCTGTAAAGTCTTGGCGACTGAGATTCTGTGCCGATCCGTATGGCGGCCACCCCGCAGTACCAATCTTCCTCTCTCGCAACCTTCTTTAACCAATCCGCCCAGGAGCGCGTTGTTGGGAGCCCCTCACCTGCCCTTACGGTTTCGAGATCGGCGCCATTGGCTTTCGCAAACTGCAGAACAATCTCCATATGAGGTTCGTCAGGATCTTCTTCTTCATGAAAATTCTCTAGCTCCAGCTCGATAACGTCGTTTGGTGCCTTTGCACAGATTTGAAACGTCGCCTCTGTTAACATGTTCGATATCCAGTGATAATGCTCGACTGCCCAACCCATGCAGGCATTGCGACCTAAATTACCAGCTGCCAATTCGTCCCACATAGGATGATCAGCGCAGTGGCGCTCATTCACAGCGTCTTCTAAGGACTGTCTGAACGCTGATTTATTCATAATCGTTTCCTTCCAATACGATTAAATCGGGAGAGCTAGATAAAGAATTCATATCCCGGCCCCGGTCCAATTTTGTAGGCAGTTATTCATGAATTCAAGCTCAGTGACTAACTTTGTCTCCGCAAGCTAATCGCCCCGTTTGTCAGCCCTTCCTAACATAGGAAACCGGAGGCATATGATGAACGAAACTAATGGCTTGGAACACGACACTAGTACACACCTCAGACTACGCCAGGAATTTCTAATCCGTCAGCTACAAAAGCTATATTTCGCTTTTGTTTATAGATAGGCTGAGTTTGATCTCACGTAATAGAATATGCCGTTCGCCGCGTTCTAAATGACGACAAAACCGCTTCATAATCTCCGTCAGAAAGCATGATCTAACTCAAAGACCCAAAGAGCAGACGAGTAAAGGCGCCGGAGTGACCAACAAAAAACGCACTCCTGTCGAGCTATCCCAACATCTTGTTCGGCTTTCTCAATCTACTCGGCAGCCATCTTTGGAGAATTAGCCTCGATAGTATCATTGTTATTGCGATTGGTCGCAAACTTGACTTCCGCTGGCTCGTAAATTTCATGCTGAATCTTAAAATAGCCTTCCTCATACTGCCCATCGCTGGTTGGTGCCATTGATATCGAGTCAAATGGGCACACATCCAAACAAAGCTCGCAACCAATGCACTTATCGGTATGCACATTGATTTTACCAGCCGGATCCTGTGACAAAGCCTCGTAGAAACACATCTGAATGCAGACGTTACAGGTCGGGTTCTGGCAAGTTTCAGCGTTGACGTTAGCGTGGATGCGATCCTTGGCAAACTGATCGGAATAATCCGTCGCTGCGGCGTCAGACGCTATACCATACATCGACTTGATGTCATCGTATCCATGTTCATCCATAAAACGGTCAAGCCCGCGGATAATATTAGGCAGCCACTTCATACCCTTAATCATCAGCACCGAACCTACCTCAACGACATCTGCGCCGGTCATTATAAATTCCACGATATCGCGATGGTCGAAAACACCGTTTGACCCCGCGATCGGGATACCGACCTGTTTGTAGATATTGTGCACATATCTGAGCGAAAGTGGCTTTGTCCAGGTTCCGCCGATACCCGCCGTTCCGCCAAGACGCGGCTGCGCGGTATCAATATCTACTGCGAAACCAGTATAACGGTTAGTCGCGGTAACGGCGGCAGCTCCTGCTTCCTGCGCCGCCCTTGCAATTTCAACGGGCTTCGATTGGTCAGGGGTTAGCTTAATAATAACAGGAATGTCGACAGCTTCACACACCGCCTGTGTCACGTTAAATGCGACCTCAGGATCTTGGCCAATCATGGAACCGCCATGCACTCCTGGCATCAGCGCCGGATGCGGGCAGCCAAAATTCAGTTCAACCATTGGTAGGCCGCAATCCTCAATAGTGCGACAAATATCCTTCCAGCCTTCGATATCTTTCGCGCCGGCACTGCCGATCAAATGAGCATCGCGTTCACGCGCGTATTCGCCCAACTCTTTCAAATAAGGGATCCATTCTTTGTAATAGGTGCTCGAATAACCGGATCGACTATAAAATTTAAAATCGCGCGGTACTTTTCCTTTAATGATATCTCCACGATCATTCATGATCGCGTATTTTGAGTTCATGGTGAGGACGGCCATATCATCAATGTCGGTGAGCGTCTTAATAATTGCACCAGACGCACCATAATCGAATGCCTGCATCATCAAGTCGGGACTATTGGTCGTTTCAAGAGATGCAATGACGACCGGGTTCTTAAAAGGGACCCCACAAAATTCTACCGACAAATCGGCCATGCTATATCCTCCTAAGTGCTTACTGCGCAGTATATATTTGACTGCAAATAGATTTTGGCCCTTTTAAAGACCAATTGCTAGCCGCAATGTAAAGTGCACTACATTGATAAGCTCTCACATAGAGCCTCGGAGTGCATTAGTTGCGCCGCTATCGACGGATTTTCCATCAGCAGACGCTACCACTCCATATATATCCCTCATAGTAACGTCCGAGATGATCCCATCACGCCAATCCCGTAGGACTAATTCCGGATCTCGTTCTAGCGGCGGGCCGTATCCCCCACCCCCTGGCGATTGCGTGACAAACCTTACTGTATCGGTCCTGCGCAATCCGAATTTCGGCGCTTCTTCTATTTCACCGTCACTATGCCGCAGATGCATACGCCCGGACGCGCCGTTTTTCCCCCCATTAATGCCGTAGCCAGTCTCGTAGTTGAGACCCTCACCCCGGAAAGAATGTGTTGCCGGCGTCAGGATATCAACCTCGTAATCGCAGCCGGACCCTCCACGGTATTTTCCAGGACCAGCGGCATCAATGCGGAATTCCTGGCGGTGGAACATCACTGGATAGAGCTGTTCGTAAACTTCGACATTCGGCATCGTAAGCCCACCAAGGGTGCAGACATGGCCGATCTGATTAAATCCGTCGCGGCCATCAACAGCGCCGGAACCGGCCGCTGCAGCACCGTGATAGAACACATATGGATGACCGCTGTCCTCCTTGCCGACGGAAATGCCGAACACATTTTTAGCCCAACCCGCACAGCCGCGGTCAGGGTCCGCTTGAGCCAGCGCTTTCCAAACAGCATGAATAATTTCATGGGCGAAGAATACTGTACACATGGTGGTTGGCGCCCCCTCATTTGCGTTGACTATTGTGCCTTCGGGCGCAATAACGTCGACGCATCGGAATGCCCCCTCATTATGAGGGAGATTTGGGTCAAGGAATGACGCTAAAGCCGTATATATTGCTGAATAAGTATTACCCAAAGACGAATTCTTGAAGCCTAGTATCTGATCGTCGGTGCCCGTGAAATCTACGGTCATGTTCTCATTCTCGATCGTCAATCGCACACGAACGGTAACGTCGCGGATCTCAAAGCAATCATTATCCGACCGGTCTTCAGCCTCATAAACGCCATCAGGTAATTTAGAAATCTCTGCTCTAACCGACCTGTCTGCGTGATCGAGCACGCCTGTGAAGTAATCCATAGCGTTGTCGATGCCTAATTCTTCAACCAGCGCTGCTACGCGTTCCATACCAATACGTGTCGACCCTAACATCGCGCGAAGATCACCATCTTGCAGATGTGGCGTACGGGTGTTCAGCATGAGCAGCTTCCATAGGTCTTCCCGTGTCTTGCCTGCCTCAACCAACTTTATAACCGGGAGGCGCACGCCTTCCGACCAAGCATCGGTCGCAGTGGGGTTATAAGCGCCAGCTGCTCCACCACCGATATCCGACTGATGCGCTCGGTTGCAGGTGAGCCCGACCATCTGGCCGTCGACAAAGACGGGCCGCGCGATCACCCAGTCAGGTAAGTGGTTTCCACCGGCTTCCCATGGGTCATTCAACAGATATACATCGCCTTCGGCTAACTCTGATCCAAAATCTCGCAGAATTGCGCGCACGCCAAAACCACCGCTTCCGGTGTGTATGGGGATGCCGTCCGCTTGGCTAACAACCTCGCCGGTTGGCCCCGCAATAAAGCAGGAAAAATCGTGGGCCTGGCTGAAAATAGGACTTCGCGCAGTACGCACCATCACCCAACCCATCTGATGGGAAATATGATCAAGCCTGTTTTGCGTGAGCGCGAGAATTACAGGATCAAGCTTATCTGCAACTTTTTTGGAGTCCATCGGATTAATCCTCCGTAACGAAGGTGACCATGTAATTATTCAGGGCGTCAACGGTAACTCTATCACCTGGGCCAACAAGAATTGTCGTGGTCGCCTCCTCAATGATTGCGGGGCCAACGAAACCTTGACCATGGCTCAGGTCAGCGCCGCGATATATGGGAGTATCGAGAAAATCACGCGCAGACTCAGCATAGACGGGTCGCCTCTCGATCGGACTTACCTCTACTTTCACTGCATCAAATTTTGGATCCTCGAGAGGGGGTAACTTGCCAATTCCGACAACGCGCAGTTTTGCAATATTTATCCGACTCTCAGGATTAATATGGCCAAATTGACGGTCATATTCGATCTCGAACGCCGTACGGATTTCGTCCGGCATCGCATCCGGATCGAGCGCAACCCGGACGTCCCATTGCTGCCCCTCATAATGAAGATCCAACTCATATCCAAACTCAGTATTTTCCTCGCTAAAACCCTCGTTTTGCAGGGCTTCTAGCGCTTGTTTTGCAAGATGCGTGTAACCTTCAGAGATGACATTTGCCGTATCTGCGTTTAGTTCGCGCATAACTACCTGGACGAAATCACGGCGCACGTCCGCATGTTGCATTCCAATCGCACAAAACGCACCGGCCTGACGAGGGATATAAACCGCCCTTGCCCCCAACTTACGTCCGACGCTTGCGCCATGCATCGGACCTGCTCCGCCACAGGCAATCAATATGAAGCGACCAGGGTTATAACCACGCTGTATGCTTATCCTTTCAACAGCATGAAGTAGGTTCTGTTCTACGATACGGATAAGGCCTGCCGCCGCATCGGTGCGGGAGATGCCTGCCGGGTTAGCGATTTCGGTGTCTAAGGCCTTTTCGGCAAGCGACATATCCAGCGATACTGAACCACCAGCATAAGGCCCCGGTCGCATTCGGCCAAGGACCAGATGCGCGTCAGTAACTGTCGGCCGTGTTCCGCCCAGCCCGTAAGCCGCTGGGCCTGGATTAGCGCCCGCTCCTTCGGGACCCGCGTACATCAACCCAGCGCCATCAATACCAGAAATCGTGCCGCCACCTGCCCCTACAGTGTGGATATCAACCGAAGGCGTCACCAAGTCGTAATCGTTTACAGACAGCGCGTCGGTAATCGCAACACGGCCTTCATGCATAAGCATCACGTCACAACTGGTACCACCGATTTCCATGCTAACAAGGTTATTCTCGCCTATCCCCGTTGCGAGATGCTGCATCGCTCCGACACCTGCAGACGGGCCAGACAGCAACAAGTTTACTGGTTGACGTATCAGCTGATCCAGCGACGCAGCTCCGCCGTTAGACTGCAGCATCAAAAGCTTCGTCTTCAGGCCCATGTCGATCAACTTTTGTTGCAACGCAGTGAGATAGGTCGCAACGCGCGGCATCACATATGCATTCACGGCGGTGGTCGAGGTGCGTTCGTATTCTCCCATGATAGGAACAATGTCGGAAGACACTGAGACCCACTCGCAGACGTTTTCATCACGCACTAATTTGGCGACGGCGTCTTCGTGGGAAGTGTTTACAAAGCTATTCAAAAGACTGACGGCGATGGACTCAACACCTTCATCACGAAATGTCGCGCATGCAATCCTAACATCATCAAGGTTTACAGGCTCGATCTCATTTCCTTTCGCGTCAATACGTCCCCCTACCGGAAGCCGCAAATAGCGTGGGATCAACACCGGCGGGTAGGGTGTCCGGTGATCCCAGGGATCCTTACGGAGCCCGCGCCGCGCTTCAAGGCTATCGCGGAAGCCGGTGGTGGTCAGTAAGCCAACGACTGCACCCTTACCCTCAAGCAATGTATTGGTTGCGACCGTAGAGCCGTGAAGAAAAAACTGGCAATTGCCAAGAAACTTTTCTATCGGTTGATTAAGTGACGCACAGGCAGTGAGCAGCGCATCAATAACACCCTCGCCCGGATCAGCCGGTACTGATGGCACTTTATATACCTCGGTTCGCCCGTCGCTATCGGCTACAACAAGATCGGTAAAGGTTCCGCCTACATCTACACCGACGCGCCATGGCGGTGACTTAATTGTTATCGTCATAAAAGTTCCCGATCAAGTCTCCGAAAATTAGTCGGCTATTATACTCCCTATTCGGAGCGTTTGGTCAAATCGTGACTAAGCAATGCTGCCTGAAATACATCCAAAGCCATTAGGGCGGCTTAAAAATTAATGAAAAAGAAGATCAGTCAGCAGCCTGAGCCGTCTTTTTTTCGTCGCCATAACGGCGACGGATTACACGTCGCATCGCCAACAACCCCTCATCTGCGGGAATGGTGCCTCGAGGGTTTGCATCCCTGTTCAGTGCTTTTGGATCCATGTCGATTGCGCGCTGCTGCGCCTCATAAATATGAAGATCTTCTCGCAAAACATTGTTCATCTGCTCAACAAAGAGCTCGCGCATATGCTCCGGCACCTTGTCCTCATGCCCGGCGACGGTCCAAAACTGATGGGTTGTAGTTTCTGTTTCCGGGGTCATTGCGTGGTATACGACAAACCCCCAATCACCCTGATCATGATTTCGGGTTTTCTGGTCAGCACCAACGCCAGCGTCCACGGAACCATTGTTAATGTTTATATATGCGGGCGGAATGAATTGGCTCATTTGCCAACGGTCGATATTATTTTTAAATCCACCGTACTGACGAAATGCAAGTGCTGGCTCAATATCTTCCATCCAGCGGGTTACTCGGACACTGTCGCCATCCAGCTCCGTTGTAAGTTGCGCCATTTCCGCTACAGCCCGGTTACCGGTGGTCGAGCCATGTACGTAAGTAAGGTGCGACAGGTCCAAAAGGTTATCTAGAATCAGACGGTAACCAGCGTTGACGTAGGTTTGTCCCTGCGCCTTAATCCAATGTTCGTTTTCGTTATATTGATGATAGTCAGGTAGCAAAGCCTCATCGGCTTTTGAAGGGTCGCCCGGCCAGTAGAATAACCATCCGTTCCGTTCAGCAACCGGATAGCGTTTCACGGTTGCCCAGGTCGGTGCCGTTTCTGACCCAGGCAGATGAATGCAATTGCCATCACAGTTAAAAATCATGCCGTGGTAACCGCACTCAATGTCATCGCCTACCAATCTCCCTTCAGATAGGGGTAGGTTTCGGTGCGGACAACGGTTTTCCAATGCAACGGGTGTCCCATCCTCCTTGCGGTAAAAAACGATATATTTGTTTAACAGAACACGACCAAGAAGCTCGCGGTCAACATCTCTCGACCATGCCCCCACATACCAACAATTTTTAAGAAACATTTACACCCTCGCAAAACCAGATCTAAACATTCTGGGCCGGATAATAAGCAATCCGATTTTCAGTATGGTGACCCGCAGAGAGGGGAGTCAATGGTCCAAAGGGGAACGTTTTGGGGTAGTGTAAAGTCCAGTGAAAAGGAGAACGAGCTGATATGGGGTATATGGGGCAGCCACTGAAACGTCGTGAAGACGCTCGATTTTTGAGAGGATCAGGACGGTATGTAGACGACATTGTTTTGCCAAATATGGCATGGTGCGCCTTCTTACGGTCACCACATGCTCATGCAGAGATCAAAGGGATCAATTCTTCAGTAGCGAGAAGAATGCCGGGTATTCTAAAAATCCTTACCCACACGGAATGGGAAGCAGCGGGGCTTGGCCAACTTACTGTAGTTCACCCAATGCCGTTTGACGACGGAAGGCTGATGAATGAGAGTCCGCGCCCGGCGTTCGCGTCTGATCGAGTTCGCCACGTGGGCGATGTCGTTGCCGCTGTTATTGCAGAAACTAGGGCGCAGGCGGAAGACGCGGTTGATATAATAGAGGTTGAGTATAATATCCTGCCCTCAGTGACGGATGTGTCCCGCGCGCTGGATACAAACGCACCAATTATTCACCCACAATTTGGTGATAACACGGTCTTTGAGATCGAAAAGGGCGACCCTGAAGCAACGACGCGCGCCCTTGCAGACGCATTCGAAGTTGTTGAAATGACGTTACCTTCGAACCGGGTAGCGGGTAGCCCTATGGAGCCACGGTCGTACCTATGTGATTTCGATATTGCTACGGAGCGTTACACTCTCTATGCCACTACTCAAACACCTCACTATCTTAGACGCTGGCTTTCGAATTACACATTGTTTGTGCCCGAGAGTAATATCCGGGTCATTGCGCCGGACGTTGGCGGGGGCTTTGGTTTAAAGGTCCATTATTCGGTAGAGGCACCAACAGTGGCTTGGGCGGCTGGCATCCTTGGCAGACCCGTCAAGTGGACCGCAACGCGATCTGAATGCCTAGTGTCAGATTCCCAAGCCCGCGACCATCATACTGTCGCTAGAATGGGCTTTTCGAAGAACGGCGACATTCTGGCGCTGCAGGTCGACACCGTCGCGGCGCTCGGCGGGTATTTGTCAAACTTCGCGCCGAGCATTCCTGGTAACTCCTATCCCCAAACCCTAACCGGCCTTTATCGCACACCAGTCGCCCATCTCCGGGTGCGAGGCGCCTACACAAACACCGTGCCGGTAGATGCCTATCGCGGTTCCGGCAGACCGGAAGCGGCCTGGGTCAACGAGCGACTAACCGAACAGGGTGCCCGGCAACTAGGTATTGATGTAGCGGAAATCCGACGCAAAAATTTTATACGTGCCGAGGACTTCCCTTACCCGACCCCGAGTGGGCGCACCTACGACTGCGGTAACCCGCCGCTGCTTTTTGAGAAGCTTATTCGTCTGGCAAACTACGAAGCCCTCCGGGCCGAACAGATATGCAAGCGTGACGAGGGAAAACTTATGGGCATCGGTATATCTTGCTTTCTTGATAAATCGGGAACAGGAAATAGCGCAAATCTCGCATCCCGCGGTGGCATGCACGGTGGGTATGAGAGTGCGATCGTTAGGGTTCATACCGATGGACGTGTCACACTTTTTTCCGGGAGCCATAGCCATGGTCAGGGACACGACATCACCTATTCCCAAATCGTGGCTGACCGGCTTGGGATCAACGTTGATGAAATAAATTTAGTAGAGGGTGACACCGACATGGTGCCGTTCGGCAATGGCACCTGGGGGTCGAGGTCATTGACGGTTGGAGGCTCGGCAATGATGATTGCGGCCGACCGTATTGCTGCTCGAGCCCGAGAGATTGCTGCTCACATGCTCGAATGCGCCGAGCGAGATTTGGAATATGCTAATGCCGTTTACACCGTGCGGGGGACCGACCGACAGGTTTCATTTAAGGATATCGCCGACAGTGCCTATCACGGTGCGCTGCTGCCGCCAAATGCCGACGGCACTGTTACGCCGGGACTCGAAGAGACCGTATTCTGGGAACCAAAGGACACGAATGATCCGCAAGCCATGCATTTGGCCGTTGTTTTGGTAGATTCCGATACAGGTGTAGTCACCCTTCGAGATTACTTCACTTCTGATGATTGCGGCGTAGTGATAAATCCGATGATAGTTGAGGGCCAAATCCACGGCGGCCTGGGGCAGGGTATTGGCCAGGCACTTATGGAAGATGTGATCTACGATCATAATGGGGGCGGACAGCTGCTAACCGGAACATTTACCGATTATTGTTTGCCACGCGCAGACGATCTTCCATCGTTCAACCAAACCTTTATCTCGACACCAGCAACATCTAATCCGCTGGGGGTCAAGGGTGGAAGCGAAAGCGGAACAATTGGCGCTCCGGCCGCTATCGGCAACGCCGTGGTCGATGCTCTGTGGCATCTTGGGGTAAGGCATGTCCCGCTCCCGATTACCTCACAAAAGGTCTGGCAAGCGCTAGAAAACGCAAAACAGGGAAGACAATAAATGACGAAAAAATCCGTCGGCGCCAGCCCCTCCTCGGTCGCCTGCCCCATCAAACCGCACTATTCAAATTGCATCCGCACTGATAGCGGCCCACTGCTGTTTATAGCGGGTCAAGTTGCCCTTAATGCAGATGGAAAGCTGGTCGGTAACGGCGATATTCGCAAGCAAGCGACGCAGGTGCTAGAGAATATCCGCGGCCTCGTCGAAGCCAATGGCGGCACCATGGCTGATATTGCCCAAGTGACGGTGTACGTGCGTGATATCGCTGCATTCGACTTAATATCAGATATTAGAGAAAGCTATTTTCCGAGCGAAGGCCCAGCGTCGGCTATCGTAGAGGTTTCCGCACTTGCCTGGCCAGAATTCTTGATTGAAATTTCAGCGATCGCCGCGTTGCCCTCTTGAAACAAAATTGGCATACCAGTTCTGTCGATCAGGTTTCTTGCCCGTAGCATCTCAGTGGCAACGGAAAACTGTTCAGCAGCTGCCTTGCGTTCCCACGCTTCCAACCAATTCTGTTCAATAAACGAGTGAATGGCAGGCTGGCCGAGGACTGCCTCGAACAAGATACCCAATAGCGATGCAAGAAGTTCCTCCTCTTCTTTTACTGTATCGTCAACACATCGGGCAGCATTCGCTTCCTCAATCCGACCTGTTTCCGGCCCAGCGCCGAGGCCAAAATCAGGTAACACTCGACGGTCGTCCGGTGCGATGAGCCAGTGAGCCACCTCATGGACCAAAACGCTGGCCTCGCTCCGCGTCCTCATCGCCCTTCCATCCCAACTGAAAGCGTCTGCCGGCGCCTCGTCAACAATTGGCATGCCAACGGCATTAACTAGCATGAGGGCTGCTTCCCTGCTCGCGCGGGTATCAGTGGGCGTCGCCATATCCACAAATGTGTCGGCAATCCGGCCGAACGCAGGAATAGCCGATACATCCAAATTCGCCCGAACTACGGCAAGTGCAGATGGAACGAGATCAGGCGCAATAGGTGTAAGGTTCATGACTAATTTTATACCGCATTTTTCTGCCAGTAACGCCTGAGACGCTGATATTTTGCAACGTTAACAAAGATTAATTTGGCGAATGCAATGACAGCCTTTACATAATTGTAGTTCGTAAAACAAATGGTAAGCCATGCGAGTATTAGTCATAGAAGACGATGCTGATGTTGCCTCGTATATCGTCAAGGCGCTAGACGAAGCCGGGCACAATGCCACCCATGCGGAGACCGGAAAGCAAGGACTATTTCTTGCAGCGACCGAAGACTATGACGTATTAGTTGTAGATCGAATGCTGCCAGCTCCTGACGGGCTAGCCATAATCCGGACACTGCGCGCGTCTGAAAATCGCACGCCTGCGATAATCTTAAGTGCATTGAGTGAAATTGACGACCGAGTTAAAGGGCTGAAGGCTGGGGGCGATGACTATCTGACAAAACCGTTTGCGGCCTCCGAACTATTAGCACGGATAGAAGCGGTGACTAGACGATTAGCAACCGCCGGAATTAGTCCCGCGACCCGTTTGGCCGTAGCAGACTTGGAAATGGATTTCTTGGCCAGAACTGTCACTCGCGCCGGAACGGAAATCAAATTACAGCCCAGAGAGTTTCGCCTGCTCGAGTATCTCATGCGTAACGCGGGTAACGTTATCACCCGCACAATGATGCTTGAGCACGTCTGGGACTATCACTTTGACCCGCAAACCAATGTAATTGACGTTCACATCAGCCGCCTACGCCAGAAGATCGATAAAGGGTTCGATACATCGCTGATACAAACCGTACGCGGCGCAGGATATACTTTGCGCGTGACATCTCAATGATCCTACCGTCACTGCTCCGCAGTGTGTCTTTTAGACTAACCCTTATTTACATGCTTTTTTTTGGAGGGTCCGCCGCAATTCTCTTGGGTTTCTTATATCTGGCGGCTGCGGATACGCTGTCTAACCAGGTTGATGCAACCATTGAAGCGGACATCAAGGGGCTTGCTGAGCAGTACGAATTACTCGGTACCGCGGGCGTTGCATCCATCATTTCAGAACGCACACGGCGGGATCAGGGCGGCAGAACGGTTTACCTGCTCGCCGATCCGATACGGCGGCCTCTAGTTGGCAATCTCAGCAACTGGCCAAGTGTTGATCCGGATAAACGCGGATGGATAGAGTTTGAACTTCAAGACAGAGGTTCGCCTGATGGCCAGACTTATTTAGCTCGGGCGCGGCCTTTTGTGCTTCAAGGTGGCCTTAATTTGCTCGTTGGGCGCGAAGTTCGAGAACTCGTCCAAACCCGTGAAATGGTAATCAATACCGTCATCTGGGGCGTCCCTATTACCCTAGTGCTCGCACTTTTCGGTGGGTTTATGATTAGCCGCAGCACGACACGCCGTCTTGAAACAATCAACGCAACCAGTCGCCAGATTGCCGAGGGCGCCCTGGACGAACGCATCCCAACCCGGGGGACAGATGATGAATTTGATCGACTTGCTATACAATTAAACAAAATGCTCGACCGAAACCAGTCATTAATGGAAGGCTTGCGCCATATTACAGACAATATCGCGCATGACCTCAGGACGCCGCTCACCCGACTGCGTGGGTCCCTTGAGGGACTGAACCAAAACGGTTTACCCGCTGAAGACCGTTTGATCGGGGTTGAAGGAGCCATTGAGGAAGCTGATACTCTCTTATCGATCTTCAATGCCCTTCTCCGGATCACACAGATTGAAGCTGGAAATCGACGGGAAAATTTTGCAAACGTTGATCTAGCGGAAGTCTTAACTGACGTAGCAGATCTATATGAACCCGTCGCACAAGAGAAGGGATTGAAGTTAGTACTTTGTTGCGACGCGACCCCGCCGATCGAAGGCGACAGAGACCTTTTATTTCAAGCTGTCGCTAACCTAGCGGACAACGCGATAAAATATTCACCTCCAAATGGAACTATAGAGCTGCAATCCGCTGACTCTACTATAACAGTCTCCGATAATGGGCCCGGTATTCCAAACGAGATGCGTGAGGTTGTTTTTCGTCGATTTTTTCGGGCAGAGGCCGCACGCAACACCCCTGGCAGCGGTCTTGGGCTTAGCCTCGTTAAAGCGGTGGCGCAGCTCCATGGTGGTAGCATCAGGCTCAAAAATAATCGGCCTGGGCTGAGAGCTATCTTAAAATTCCGCTGAGCAAATTCTGATCTAGCCCACAAGTTTGAACGTAGTTTTGGTGGAATATAGACATGATACAAAGCACTCGAATCCAGAAACTTAACGAGGTTACGCGCCGAAAAAAGGGCGATTATATCCTGTACTGGATGCAAGAAGCTCAGCGCTGTCAGGACAACCAAGCTCTTGAACTGGCTATTAGATCAGCCAATAAGTATGGGGTTACGGTCGTCGTGTGCTTTGGCATTATGGACAGTTATCCCGAGGCAAATGAACGACACTACGCTTTTATGCTTGAAGGGCTAGCAGACGTAGCACAGGGACTTAGATCAAGAGGGATTGCTTTCATCGTGCGGCGAGGAATGCCAGGCGATATCGCCTTGGCACTATCGCAAAACGCCACGGCGGTAATTTGCGAGAGAAGTTACATGCCGAACCAGGTTCGATGGCGCCGCCAGCTCGCAGAAAAAGCAAGTTGCCCAGTGATACAAGTGGAGACTGAAGTCGTTGTTCCTATTAACGTTGTATCGGATAAATCGGAATACGCCGCGCGCACTATTCGCCCCAAAATACATCGTGTTTGGGACGAATATATCATTCCCATGGCCGAGACGGAGCTACATAAACCAAGTGATGCCTTCGAGTTTGAGAGCGATTTTGACGTGACCGATACAGCATCTGTATTGTCGCAACTTGACCTAGACCGTTCCGTTACACCGGTCTCTCGCTTCAAAGGAGGTGAGACTGAAGCGCAGATATTGCTTGATAATTTTGTTACCGGCACCGTTGACGGGTATGCTGACGGACATAACGAACCATCGGCAGAAAAAACATCTTTTCTCTCTCCTTATCTAAATTTTGGACAGATTTCTCCGGTTGCTGCGGCGGTCGCTGCCCGCGGCACCGACACCGGGTCGAATGAAGATCGGACCTCATTTATCGAGGAACTGATTATACGACGCGAGCTGGCCATAAATTATATTGCGTTTGATACCGATTTCTCTTCATACGGGGCACTGCCTGGCTGGGCACGCAAAACACTCGCAGAGCACGCGCACGACGAACGCGAATACATTTATTCAATGGCCGAATTGGAAGCGTGCAATACCCACGACCAACACTGGAACGATGCCATGCGGGAGATGGTGCATACAGGGTTCATGCACAATTACATGCGGATGTACTGGGCGAAGAAAATCCTCGAGTGGTCTCCAACCCCTGAGTGCGCTTTCGCAACCACAATTGCACTGAACAACAAATATTTCCTCGATGGTCGCGGCCCAAACTCATATGCCAATGTCGCTTGGTGCTTCGGTCTACATGACCGAGCCTGGACGGAGCGCCCTATATTTGGAAAAATTCGCTACATGAATGCCAACGGCCTAAATCGGAAGTTCGACATGCCAGCCTACACAGCGTTCGTGGATGCGTTGGTTGCTTCTGAGCAGAACTAGGGCGCCGTGTAGAAGGATATTGTTGTTAGAGCGTATATGGATTTTAAAAATTCCACCGAGTCCCCCAGTAAGCAACTTTGCCCTCTGTTTATAAAACTCTAACCTGCGCGTTAAAGGTGGTTGAGTTGGTGGCCAAAGTATCGACCAAGATCGTTACATCGCATCTAGGAAGCGGCGAAAGTGTTGGTAACTTTATTCTGATAAAATGTTCTTAACGCCGATAAGATCACTTTAAACTATACTACATTCATAGCAGTGATATGGCACTTCGGCGACAATCCGGGAGCAAATAAATGAAAATCGGATTTTTCACCATGCCCGTACACAGGCTTGGTCGTAACTATACCGAGTGTCTGCAAGAAGACCGTGACGCCGTCATTCTTGCTGATAAGTTGGGGTTTTCTGAAGCTTATGTGGGGGAACATCTAACTGACGCGGCAGAAAACATTACGAATGCAATGCTATTTCAAGCCAGCCTCATCTCCGAGACTAAGCAGATCAAACTGGGCACCGGCACAACGAACTTATCTCACACTCATCCCGTGCTTGTAGCGGCCCAGGCGGCAATGTTGGATCATCTTTTACAGGGCCGTTTCATGTTTGGAATCAGCCCGGGTGCGCTCGAGTCAGACGCTGAAGCACTGGGCATTCGAGGTCTCGACCGCAATCAAATGTTTGCTGAATCGATCACCCACATTCTTGACATCTGGGGGGGAGAACCACCCTACGATTTAAGGGGCAAGCGCTGGAAGATATCAACCAGGGAAACCCTCATGCCAGAAATAGGTCTGGGCCCTATCGTGAAACCATTTCAGAAGCCGCATCCACCAATAGTCTGCACCGTAGTGGCGCCGTTTTCGAAGGGCGTAATCGAAATGGGAAAGAGAGGGTTTCTGCCAATTTCTGCGAACTTTTTACTCGACAAATGGGTCAAGACACACTGGGATAACTACAGCCAAGGTTGCGAAGAAAGTGGCCGTGAGGCAAGCCCCGAAGATTGGCGTGTAGCTCGGTCAATCTTTGTCCACGACGATCACAAGACAGCCATTGATTATGGGAAGAAACATGAACGCAGCCCGTACCGGTTTTACTTTAAACAGCTCTACACAAAACTTAAAAAAGCTAACCGTCACACGGTGTTTAAACCGGAAAAAATTTTTCCCGATGAAGAACTAAACCTTGATTACATTGTCGACAATCTTGTTATTGCAGGGGACATAAACAGCGTTGTAGATCAAATCCTCGCCTTTCGGGAAATCACTGGTGATTTTGGAACGCTTCTCTATGCCGGCAAGGACTGGGAGGATAAAGAGCTCAGCAAACGTTCGATGGAACTCATGGCAACAAAAGTTATGCCAGCCATTAACTCAGCGATCGGCCAGTCAGAAACTACGGGGGTGAAACCTAAAGTATCAAAATAGAGTGAGGATCAAAACAGAGCGAGGATCAAAGTGAAAACATTACGATCCTTGGTCTGCGTCCTAACCCACAAATCCTAGAAGTGGTCAAAAGCGACATCAAAATCAAGTTCGGCGGGGTCATCAACAAGTTCGGTATGCCACAAAAATCGCCCATCGGCCAAAGCAGTTAAACTAGGAATTACGAGATATGCCTCCGCTAAATCATGGCCGTTTTAGCAATCTGGATAACAAATTCGACAGCGATCTCCTTGACTGAAGTGCAGTAGATCCCATATCGCCGAGGTGATCGGGCATGAGCCGACAATAACGGGGTTAGCGCCAGGGTGGCGTAGTTCATGTTTTGGTTTACTATAGATAGACGTCAGAGCGAGCACCGTAAGCCTCGCAAAAGTGAAATAACGTCGAATAATCTACGAACCGGTCATGGCAATACTTAAGGAAATGTTTGGTGAGTTCTTCTCATAAATCAAATAAACAAGGCCAAAAGATGGAGCGGACGAAGGTCGTCGTGATTGGTGGCGGACCCGCTGGTCTTTTGCTTTCCCACATACTCGATCTAAACGGCATCGATAACATCGTCTTAGAGCAAAAAAGTCGGGCTTACGTCTTGAGCCGGATCCGCGCCGGGGTACTGGAGGCTGGCTCTGTCGACCTCCTTCGCTCAATAGGGCTCAGCGAGCGGATGGACCGTGAAGGTAAGGCTCATGATGGCAGTTTTATTGTTTGGGCTGGCTCAGAAAAGCTACTTATCGACACAATGAAATACACAGGCCGAGAAATGACCGCCTACGGTCAGACGTCGATAACCGAAGATCTCTATGCTGCCCGGGATAATGCGGGTGGTCAGATCATCGACGAGGCGGAGGACGTGAAACCTCATGATCTCGTCACAGAAAAACCTTTTGTCACGTATTTTAAAAACGGTCAGGAGTATAAAATTGAGTGCGAATTCGTCGCCGGTTGTGACGGCTTTCACGGGGTAAGCCGAAGTTCCATTCCCGATAATGTGCTCAAAACATATGAAAAGGGGTACCCATTCGGTTGGCTCGGAATTATGTCAGAAACCCCTCCACTCCCTGACATAGTCTACGCAAATCATGACCGCGGCTTTGCTTTAGCCTCACAACGAAATGAAAATTTGAGCCGCTACTACGTACAATGCGATTTGGATGATAGATTGGAAGACTGGCCAGACGATCGTTTTTGGGCGGAACTAAAAGCACGGTTCCCGGCTGAGTTCGCTGACGCCATACAAACCGGCCCCTCAATCGAGAAGTCGATCGCCCCGCTACGAAGCTTTGTGTCTGAACCAATGTGTTATGGCAGAATGTTCCTCGCTGGCGACTCTGCTCATATTGTACCTCCGACGGGGGCAAAGGGGCTAAATTTAGCTTTCTCGGACGTCTACTACCTGTCCCTCGCGTTGACTGAGTATTTCAAGAAAAACAATTACACATATTTAGAGAATTACTCAGATGTAGCGTTAAGGCGTGTCTGGGGTGCTGCGCGTTTTTCGTGGAACCTGACCCGCCTACTTCATAGGTTCCCCAGTGATGATGCTTTCGATCAGCGGACCCGTGAGGATGAAATGGCGTATCTCTCAAGGTCGGAAAAAGCTATGGCTGCCATAGCAGAGCAGTATGTTGGTCTTCCCTACGAGCATTAAATTAGCTCTTAATCAGTTTTTAAGGGAAAGTAAGAACTTAGCGATTACAACTGGAGACCAGGAGGCAGCGCCAATCGAACCGATGGCAGGTGTTTTTATGTCGACGCGTCCGCTCGGTCATTAACCGAATCAAGCAACGGACGCACCACTTTCCCCATCAAGTCAATCCCAATGCCACATTTACATCCTTTGCAATCGATACATGTATCGAGGCCGAGGGCCACGGCGTTGTCCAACGCAGCCTCAACGCCGGCATCAGGGGTTAGCGGGTCAATGCGGAGGCGTTGCAGTTTTAAAAGGGAAAACGGGTTTCCATGTGCATAACCTGCAGTTGGGCCTGCTTGTTCCTCTGGCGGCCGCTTCAGAGGCCAGGCTTCTTCAAGATTGCGAGCATGCATCGGACATTCATGCAGACACGCGTAACATTCGATACACGCCGTTAGCATATGATAGTCCTCAGGCGCCTCAATATTTAAATCGTTGGCCTGCCCTGCTGTCGAGAGACGACCTCGCAATTGCCGGGCTACACCATCGCGGCGAACCACCAGATCGCTGAGAACGGGCAGAGTTGCCATTGCGCTGACCCGATCGCCATCCTTAATGCGGGCACGACAGGCTATCCGAGGGCGGCCGTTTATATCGACCGTACACACACCGCAATTACGAGCTCGACACCCATACCTAAAAGCAAGGTCCGGCATCACGGTTGCTTGAGCCTGCAAAAGCACGTCTAAAACCATCGGTTTTTCGTCTTCTGTGCGCATGCGATATTCGTATTCAACAACAGCCTCTTCACCGGCGCGCTTGGTTACAATTTCAACCTTCATAACCTCGTTGCCTCGCCAATCGCTGCATCATCTCCACCGGGCATAACTCGTTCGATAACGCCATCGTTACCCATAATTTCTAGGTATTTTTTCTCTAGTGCTCGATCCTGCATACCCTTAGGCAAAACACGAAGCCATTTAACAGCAGCCTTCCGCTTCGCATCCTGTATTTTGAACGCCAAAATCTGTCTAATCGGGGTTCGGTCCCGATCGACACGTCGAACCTGCCAGCCACCTGCGGAATTACAGGAAACCACCGTTGAATAAGGTTGGGAAAAGGCTGAGATTTGTTTGCCATCCAGACGTACATGACCACCCAAACTGCCTTCCCTTTCACGTGACGCAGAGCAGACCGCCCGCGCCGACATGAGAAGGTTTCGCAATTCCTCAAATTCAATAAAGGCCTGATTCCAATCGGCACAGTCGGGAATAGAAACTTGATCGAGCTGAGACTCAAGAGAAGAGAGTATTTTCTCCATCTCAGCGATGCGTTCCGACGTCCGAACTGGTCCAATGTTAGACCATGCCGCCTTTTGCAGAGTGAGTTTCAGCGCTGCTGCAGCAACCTCCCCCTTCTGTCCAAAACGAGAACGAGTTTCACGAATGAATGGGGAAAACACGGCCTCGGTTGTTGTTTTATCTATCGACGTTTTCCTCGCCCGCGCGGCAGCAGCCTCGCCGGCTCGACGACCGAATACAGCACCCTCCGTTAGTGATGTCGACCCAAGCCGATTTGCTCCAAATACACCCCCCATTGCCTGGCCAGCAGCAAAGAGACCCGGAAGGCCACTGCTAGTCGATCCATCACCGTCTCCACCAACTGCTGCACCATAAGCATCGGCGCGGATGCCTCCCATCATGTAATGGGCACTCGGCCGAACCTCCCACGGTTCTTCGCAATCTGCCGCAGCCTTACTCATCGCCTGACGTGCCAGTTTGTAGGCTGACGGCAATGCAGATGCTAAAAACTTCATAAAATACGGCCCGGATCGGGGCCGGCGTTTGTTAGCAGTCATATCTAAATAAGCACCGCCGTTTGGAGTGCCGCGGCCATCCTCTACTGCACGCATAATTGCCGAAGAACATTCGGCGCGCGTTCGAAGAAAGACACCGTCGAGGATAACCTTGCCGTTTTTATCTCGTAATACGCCAAGGTAACTGGCTGTAACTGGTTCTCCCACCAAAAGGCCCTCATATGACGGCGGTGATGCAAGGCAGAACGGCAAAAATTGAACCTGCTCCATGTCAACAAGCTCAACACCTGCACGAGCTGCAATAGCGTAAGAGTCGCCAGTGTTGCCACGCATCGTATCGGTCTTGGGAAAGTAAAGCGTTGACAACCCACCGCTCGCGATGACCACGGAGGGCGCCTTCACCGCAATAAGTCGGCCGAGCGCCGCATGATAAATGAGCCCGCCAGCCACGCGGAATGGCGTCTCTTCGGTCACTAAGTCAAGAAACCATGCATCTTCGAGGTAATCAATTTGCTCGCTCTGCACCACGGTATTCCAGTTTGCATGACCGAAGGCAACGCCGCTATTTCGGTGTCCCACGGAACGCCGACGCGTATGACCACCCATAGGTAAGGGCAATGACTTCGGCGCCTGACGCTCGGTATCAATATCGGGTCGCAGGCCCTGCCTCCTGTAGGTATCGTATGCTTCCTTACTATCCGCAGCAAAAGCATCCGTAATGGCGCTCACCGGCAGGTCGCCTCCTGCCAATCTTAGGTTTTCGGATAGCGTTTCCTCAGTGTCGTCATCTGCGCCGGATCCGCGCACTGTTGCAATACCTTCCGAGATCTTAGTGTCGGAACAGCCGATCGGGTCCTTAGACACCATCAAGACACGTGCTCCGGCCTCGGCGGCAGCATGGGCTGCGTGACTGCCGGCCCCGCCAGATCCAACAACCACCACATCATATTGCATCCACTCAACGTTTATAGGCATTGACTGGGCTCTCCTTTTTAATCTAACGACAGTCTCTAAACCCTAATCTGTCGCGAAAGCATGCTGCGCGCGCATGAAGCGGTTCCGGATCGCGGACTTCTCGGGAACAAAGACGCAATTTCAGGCACCTCGCACAAGGTCGATAAGCCGTTGTGGGTCCTCTGGAACCGAATTACCGCGCCAAGCAACATACTGATCAGGTCGAATTAGTACCAGATCAGCTTCATACAGCGCACGAATTTCCGGATCGGTTTTACAGAATACTGTGAGCGGAATTCCTCGCTCCGCCGCCGAATTTTGAAGAGACGTTGTATCGATCGCCGTTTCACCCAGATTTAGGAGAGTAAACCCCTTGCCAAAATGATCAAACAACGCCGTTCCATCCTCTAACCACCGATGGGGTGCACGACCGCCTGGCCAGGCGGTTGGTACATAGGTGAAAGGGTCGCTGGTCTCTATCTCACCATCTTCAGCACTGATAATTGGTGAACCGTCGTAGCGTGCACCAAGCTGGATGCCCACCGAAAAATACTCTTCCGCCAACGCTTTCTCTGTTCGGGCGCCGAGCTCTGCGCGCAGTTTTTCTCCCTCTGGCGTCTCTTCTTCTATCCCGGCCGGCACGGATAGCGCTGATTTTGCCTGCGCCAGCGCATAGGATTGAGCTAAATTACGAACCGCAACCGGGCGCCGCTCCTGCTCATAGGTCCCCAGTAGGCTTGGGCCTGCCCAGCCGTGATGCCAAGCGGCAAGTTTCCAACCTAGATTATCTGCGTCTCCAACACCCGTGTTCATGCCAAAACCGCCTGTTGGTGTGAATAGATGTACCGCATCGCCGGCAAGCAAAACACGGCCAGTTTGATAGGTATCTGCAACCAGCGATAATCCCGCCTGCCACGGTTTTGATGATAGAATCTCCACCGGTATTTCTTCGCCAACAACGCGCCAAATGTAGGGGCGCGGGTCAAGGGACTGTGGATCTTGGTCGCCGTTTAACTTAGCCCAAGTCAAAAAGTGGCCTTCGCCATCAAGCGCAACAATTGAGGCGCGGCCCTCGGGGATCATTGAGTGGAACTGCCATGGTGCGTCGGTCTGCATCACCTCATAAAGTGCGGGGGCGCGAAAATAGATAGACAGCATTTGGCCCATCATAAAGTCGACCTCTTCACCTGACTTACCACTATATTCAATACCAAGGCTTCGCCGTATCGAGCTTCGCCCACCATCACACCCGACCAAATAACCGCAAGAGACTTTTACAACTTCGCCTGTATCAACGTTTTCTATTTCTACCATTACCGCGTCATCCGCAGGGGTAAATGCTATCATTTTCCAGCCAAAGCGCATGTCGACAGAAGACTTTTCGTCTAGCTCCTGCTTGAGGATACGTTCGACAAACATCTGCGACGCACGCTGAAGAGGCTCCGGGCCAATATCGAGATCAAATGAGCCTTTTGTCATTCGCTCTCGTAGGGTCGGAATTTTTATGCGGCCGATTTCATATGAATTAATCCGTGTGACAAAAATCGCATCACCACAGTGGTCCATTGGCAAGCCAACGTCTCGCATTCGGTCCGCGATCCCAAGACGTCGATATATTTCCATTGTCCGCGCATTATGAGTATTGCCCTGTGGATGGTTTGGCGTTGTCTTTGCCTGATTGACAAGCATACAGGGGACGTCTCGCCAAGCAAGATCTAGAGCTAGGTTCATGCCGACCGGGCCACCGCCAACAATCAAAACCGGTATATCAATCATAAAGACCGTTCAGAGTTTCTGATCATCCGATTACTATAGCAACTTCAGCGCGGCAGTGGTACGTGAAGAAACGGATTTAAAGAATGTGCTGATTTCAGGTTTCGCTTAAACCCGTTTAGGGCATGTCGTTCAATTATTCCCGCTAATTTTTATAAGTCTGTTGGGTTGCCGGACCCATGTGTTATCTTTTTGTCAATCGAGGAAACTCTATACCGGGGGCTTAAATATGAGCGGCGAAAAAAGTTACGATTATATCATTGTGGGAGCTGGCTCAGCAGGCTGCACGCTGGCCAACCGACTCACAGAAAATCCCGATACACGCGTTCTACTTATAGAAGCCGGCGGAAGCGACCGCAGTCCAATAATCCGTGTCCCCCTTGGCTGGGGAAAGATCCTCTTTGAACGTTTGTTTGACTGGGGATATTTCACCGAAGAGGAAGCGGAATTTGATAATCGGAAAGTGGAATGCGCGCGCGGCAAGGTTATAGGCGGGTCTTCGTCAATAAATGCCATGGCCTATGTCCGCTGCCACCGCGAGGACTACGACCGATGGGCGCGCAATGGCTGCAACGGGTGGTCATACGCGGATATACTACCTTACTTCATTAAGGCCGAGGATTGGGAAAAAGGCGACCAACCATTGCGCGGTACTGGTGGCCCGCTAACTACTATCGAAAATAAATTCCCCGATCCTTTGCACGAAGCTTGGCTTAGAGCGGGCGAGCAAGCTGGTTATTCACGGACAACGGATTACAATGGCGCTCAAAATGAGGGTTTAGGCACACTACAATCCACTATTAGAAACGGAAAAAGATGCAGCGCAGCTGTCGCTTATCTTTACCCGGCTATGAAGCGGAAAAACCTGACTGTAATTACCAAAAAACTGGTCCACAAATTGGTCCTGAAGGGGAATAAAGCGGTTGGCGTCGAATATTCCGACGGGAATGGAGGTTCGTTAACCACGGCGCACGCAGAGGGCGAAGTAATCGTTTCGGGCGGTGTCATAAATTCACCCCAACTTTTAATGCTCTCAGGAATCGGAAATGGAGACCATCTTAGAGAACACGGAATTGACGCGATCATCGACTTAAAAGGCGTAGGCCAGAACCTGCAAGATCATCTTTCGGTAGGGGTGGAATACGAACGTATCGGCGACGGCCCATTTGTTGGCACACTCCGCTGGGACCGCCTTATAATGTCCATGGCTCAAGCCTACTTCCTGGGTACGGGTTTCGCGACAGAAATGCCCGGACCTTTAACAGGTTACATAACCACAAAAGAAGACCTGCCCCAGCCGGATTTGCAACTGCTGGCACGCTTTATTCCGCCAGAATCTCAGCCCTGGTTTCCGGGCTACAAACCAAAGCCGAAAGACGCTTTTATGGTGCGCCCGGTAGTATTGCACCCGAAAAGCCGCGGAGAACTAAAACTTGCATCCGCTGATCCAACGGATCACGCGCTAATCCATCAGAAATTTTTAACCGAACCAGAAGATAGGCAACTATTACACGAAGGAATCGGCATCGTTAAAGAAATTGCCAGCCAAAAAGCGTTAGACAGTTACCGTGGCAGGGAAATACAGCCAGCTGGTGAGCCCATTGATGATTTCATTAAGCGCACAGCTTGGACCGTGCACCACCCACTCGGCACCTGTAAAATGGGTCCGCATACTGACGATATGGCCGTGGTCGATCCGGAGATGAGGGTGCGTGGTGCTGAAAACCTGCGAGTAATCGATGCTTCCATTTTCCCTGATATGCTTGGCGGGAACATCAACGCACCCACTATGGCCTTTGCCGACCGAGCGGCCGATCTGCTGATGGGTAATACACCTCTTTCCCCAATGAATGTGGCGGCCTAACCCGCTCTTACAAAGGTAGAGAAAGGCAAATCATGCCCTCCATAGCCAAAATTGAGCGCGTCGACCACGTGGGTATTCGTGTTTCGGATGAAGAGCGCGCAGTTGCCTTTTACAGTATATTGGGATTCGAGGTAGTAAGGCGGGTTGAGTTCGACCCGGTCCTAATAATTCGAAATTCACAGGACGTAGAAATAAATCTCGTTATCAATGCGGTCAGAAACAATGACGACAATAACATTCTAATGGACATAGACACTAAGCATTCCGGAATCACTCATGTCGCTCTGCGCGTATCATCAATTCCCGAAACTATAAAGGTTTTACAGGAAAATCGAATTGAGATCACTCAAGGTCCAGTGATGTTTGGTCAAGATGGACAGGTGTCACTGTTTATTAGAGATCCGGACCGTAATGTAATTGAGCTCCGAGCGCGTGCGGAGAATCTAGACGAGATCGAAGGGCTAGAAGTATACAAAAATGTGAACTGACGAGCCGGTCGCGTAATGAATTCGCCGGCGCAACGAAATTGTTTCGGGCCTCAGGGTTTACGCTCGCAAAAGAAGAAAAAACCTACGAAGATCGTAGAAAGGACAAGAATTCCTAGCCGGGTACGGATAGCAATCAGATATACATTTAAAGCCACCACTGCAGAACGTAATCATATGGCCCTTCGCGGTTTACCAAATCCACCCTTTGTAACGCGATCTTGTAGCCAGCGCGGGTCTTCTTCAGTAGGTGGCGGTACTTTCCGGAAAAGTTCCGAACTTCGTAGCGTAAATATTCTGCGCACTGAAATCGGGAACGAACAATTATATCGCCGTCGGCATTCTCACTCTCAATGATCACATTCGAAACAACGTGACACAGCCGATTGTGTGGAGCTTGGCTGTGAGCTCTTGGATGCGTGTTTCGGGCATTCCGCATCAGCATTAAACCCTGATCTTCCCAAAATATGTTTGGCTGGCCGTCCCCTTCGACCTGATCGGCTTCAGCCGGCATCCAATACCAACCATCGTCCGAAAATAATGCCATCCAATCTTCGATCAATTTCTCGTCCAGAAGCTCAGCTTGACGATACAAGAAGCGTTCGACAGTCAGCTGCGTCTCAATACTGACATCAGCGACAGCATTAACATCGGACGCCGCGAGAAGTTCGCACGCCTCAGTCACAACTTTTCTCCTACTGTAGCCGTCATGTATTCGCGCCACGCATGCATCATGTGGCGCAGCGGCAGCTCACTCATGCTTTCCGGCGCGGAATAGGAGACACCATCACGCTCTTCATCCTGGCCTGCCTTCCGGTGAAAACTAACCCATTCACTTGCTGACGAGTCGAGACCATGCTGGCACTTCCACCAATTAAAAAGATCATCCGCATTGATCAGGGTCGACGGCGAATTTACCATGTAATAATAGGCCAACGACCGGCGATAAATTTTTTCAGGCGCGTTTTTTAAGCGAAAATGCCAAATTTCGGTCAGCGTCTTATCATGTGCCAGGGGCCTTATGGTCCGCAATTGCTGGAGCGGTGGTTGAACGGAGTTGCACGGGTAAACCAGCATATGGTGAATGTTAGTACCAAGTATTTCTTCCGCCTTTTTCTCACCGTACGCTTCATGCATTCGACGGACGTATTCGTTGGTATCGGGGTCATCCGGTCGCAGACCCATATAGCCTTCGAGACTGCTGTGCCCGTTTCGGTATCCGACGGTGCCAAATTTTGTCCAACCGTCATGTCCAAGCCGGGCAAAATCGGACAGGAAGGAAAGTTCCATTGGCGGCTCCTCCCCTTCTTGACGAATTTTAGCTTCCAGCTTTTGCGCCGCCTTACCGGTTGACTCATGAGTTACACCTGGATGCGAAGCATCCAACTGGTTTTCGAGGAAAATTTTCCAATTTGACTGCTGCACCATACGAAAACAGTCGCCGACAATCTCCGTCTCTTTGCCTGGGGCACGGTCGATCAGTTGATCAAAGGCAGCAGCAGCTTCGCCAAGATGAGTTTTTAGATCGTGGCCACCCTTGGATAGGTTCACAAACCAGAAGCCACGATAGTTGTCGACCTGCGCAGGGCGAGCCATGTGGAACTCTGGATCATCAAAATCCAGATTAGTACCCTCGTATTCCCGTTTAGCGGGCATACCCTCTAACTTCCCGTCTAAATGGAAAGTCCAGGCGTGGTAAGAGCAGTAAAAATGCTTGCCGGTGTTGCCTTTACGCGCCGAACAAATCTGTGCGCCGCGATGTGGGCACCGATTATACAGAACATTCACTTGATTGTCCTGGCCACGGATCATGATAACGGGCTGACGACCAACCTGAGCTAGGTAATAATCACCTCGTTTTTTTACCTGGCTTTCATGCCCAACATAAATCCATGTTCGTTCGAAAATACGCTCCATTTCCATGTCAAAAATGTCGGGATCGGTATAAGCCTTCCTATGCGCACGGTCGGGCTCTACTAATCCAGCAATTTCTTCAGTAGTCCAAGTCATAATCACGTCTCCATCTATCGTTCAGGCATCACGTTCCCAGCTTGCGACGCATTAAACTAGTCCAAAAAAGAATATATTAGGCTTATTTCCGGTTTCCAGGCATTTTTCAAACTCTGCCGAAGAAGCCCAGCCTATCTCTCCTTTGCAACACACGTAAATTATCTGCGATGGGAAAAACGCATCCGATCTTAACACCCAGTACTGACCTGACTCCACTGCCGCCACTCGATTAAGGACAGACAAAATTTTTCGAATGTTCCGAAGATAAATCATTAGCAGCACGCCGCAGTATATTTACTCTGACGATCAGCAGCCTCTTATTCAAGATATTGCCGAAACAAAGCCACTCCACCAGATGTTTGCATGCGAGATGTCGGGATTTATCATATAAATATTGCAAATGACGAAGCTTATTGTAGCTGTTCCCAAACCGACCAGCCTATGAACCGCGCTATCAATTGCGCACAGATAAATATTTGTTACTTTCGGTAAATAGATAGTCCCTAAGTATTCACCAAACTCTGAAAACTGCGGTTTATGTGATCTGCTTGACCTAATGTTTTATTAATTCTCAATGTGTCCTAGCCAATAATCCTTCGTGCCTCTTGCCTATCGCCAGATACAAAATAAGGTGTGTTTCATCCTTCAGTACTGATCGGAAAAAAACCAACTTAAAGGTGAACCTAATGCCTGTAACACTGGTTTATAATGCCAAGTAAGACAAAACATGAAACCACCAAATCGCTTGCGCAACGCGTAGCAGAAATGCTTAAGCAACGCGGCGTCCAGCGGATATTCGGCGTCCCCGGTGGCGGCTCCAGCCTAGATCTCATTGAAGCAGCGGCGGAACAAGATATCGATTTTGTGCTTTGCCGGACCGAAACGGGGGCAGCTATTATGGCTGCCGTAACAGGCGAGTTGACAGGCATTCCCGGTATCGTGCTCACCGGTATTGGCCCAGGCGCCGCAAGTGCTGTAAACGGCATAACCTACGCCTCCTTAGAAAGAGCGCCAATTATTATCTTTACTGACGCCCATGAAGTTAATGCGACTGAACCGCCCCATCAGATATTTGACCAGCAATCTTTGTTCGCGCCGATATCAAAGGCACAGCAGCGACTGACGCCGTCGGATGGCGCAACATCTTTTGAAAGGCTAATAGATCTCGCCGCCGCTGAACCACCAGGTCCAGTCCATTTCGACCTCTCTGCGAAAGATGCTTGCGCCAACAGTCCCAGATCGTCATACGATGAGGTGGAGACAAAGACAGACCCAAATCCCGAAATGATAGATGCTGCAGGTCGACTCATCAGGGCCGCAGAGCGGCCCGTTATGATCGTTGGACTGCAATGTCGGAGCTCTGATCGAGCGGATGCTGCCAACAACCTCGTTTCAATGCTGGGGGCACCGGTGCTGGCCACATACAAAGCGAAGGGTGTTATCCCAGACACACACCCACTATACGTCGGGCTATATACCGGGGCAAAGCTCGACAACACAGTTCTTACTGAAGCTGACCTAATCATTTTTTTTGGCGCCGATCCGATTGAGATGATACCAGGCGACTGGCCGCATTCGGCCCCGGTAATAGTGATATCGGAAACGCCTCAGTTAGCGTGGCCCTTCAAACCCAAAACGGAACTTACCGGTTCAGTTTTAAAAAATGCGAGAGCTCTCGGCATCCATCGAAATAACACCGCGTGGACCAAGCTAGAAATCGAAACACATCGGAAACGTTTACGTAATGCCATTGCCATAAGGAAAACAGCTGGCCGTTCGCCGGATGAGATCATAAATGCAGTTATTGCAACTGCGCCAAAAAACTCTCGCCTCGCTGTCGACGCTGGAGCGCACATGTTTTCCTGTATGACGCACTGGCCTGCTGACAGGCCTCACGATGTGCTAAAATCCAACGGGTTGTCGACCATGGGCTTCGCTATTCCAGCAGCATTAGCCAGCTGCCTTCAAGAACCAAATCGTCCTGCTATCGCTCTGACTGGCGATGGAGGCATGATGATGTCGATGGCAGAACTCTCTACAGCCGTCAGGTTAGGTGTCAATCTAACTGTCGTCGTGATGAATGACGCGGCGCTTTCACTTATAGATATCAAGCAACAACGTCAGCAACGGCCTCCATTGGGTGTTAGATACCCGCGCGAAGATTTTGCTAACATAGCTCGTGGCTTAGGATGCGATGCGTGGAAGGTCGGGGCCTTGGACCCGTTGGAGTTCGCATTAGCAGAGGCTTTTGAAGCTGAGGGTCCAACCCTCATAGACGCGACAGTTGATCCATCTGGCTACCGCGACCAACTAATTGCGCTCCGCGGATAAACGACGCTACCTCTTGGCCATAGCCTTCGCGAACGTGTCTCGAAGTCCTATTGTACGATTAAACACAAGCGCACGGGATGAACTATCTGGGTCGGTACAAAAATAACCAAGGCGCTCAAATTGAACAACTTCACCGTCGGCCACTTCCGCTAGCATTGGTTCAAGCTTACAGCTTTTCAAAACTTCAAGAGAATTAGACCTAAGTGTTGAAATGAAATTTTCTGCAGCGCCGGGGTTTTCGTCGGCAAATAAAGGACTGTAGAGCCGAACTTCAGCCTCCACCGCGTGTGCAGCCGATACCCAATGCAGTGTACCCTTAACCTTGCGACCATCAGGCGCATTAGCACCACGAGTTTCAGGATCATAAGTGCAACGAAGTTCTATAACCTCACCAGAAGCATCCTTTATTACCTCAGTGCAGGTAACGAAATACGCGGATCGCAACCTTACTTCCCGGCCTAGACTGAGCCGAAAAAACTTTTTTGGTGCATCTTCCATAAAGTCATCACGTTCGATCCAAATCTCGCGGCTGAATGGCACCACACGGGTGCCAGCAGATTCATCCTGCGGGTTGTTAGCAGATTGAAATTCCTCAACCTGTCCTTCGGGATAATTTTCGATCACTAACTTTAGCGGCCGCAGTACCGCCATGCGCCGCATCGACGTCTGATTAAGCGAATCTCGAATACAATGTTCCAGCATTGCGGCATCGACAGTGCCCTCCGACTTGGAGATTGAGAGCCGACTAATGAAATCCCGAACAGCCAACGCCGGCACACCCCTTCGGCGGAGTCCAGAGATCGTAGGCATGCGCGGATCATCCCAGCCAGACACGTGACCTTCCTCTACGAGCTGTGTTAAACGGCGTTTCGAGAGAACCGTATATGACATGTTGAGCCGGGAAAATTCGTACTGCCGGGGACGCGCCGTCACAGGAAGATTGTCGATCAACCAGTCGTATAGTGGCCGGTGATCCTCGAATTCAAGTGTGCAAAGGGAGTGGGATATGCCTTCAATGGCGTCTGTCTGACCGTGCGCAAAATCATAAGTTGGATAAATACACCAAGAATCACCGGTGCGGGGGTGAGGAACTCGGACTATGCGGTATAACACTGGGTCACGAAGATTAATATTTCCCGCCGCCATATCGATCTTCGCTCGCAAAACCCGGGAGCCATCTTCGAAATCGCCGTCGCGCATTCGATTGAATAGAGCAAGGTTTTCTTCAATTTCCCGATCGCGATAGGGGCTATTCCGGCCGGGTTCCGTTAAGGTGCCGCGGTATTCTCGTATTTCAACAGCGGTTAAGTCGTCGACGTAAGCTTTACCGTCTTCGATCAGTCTTTTTGCCCAAGCGAAAAGCTGCTCGAAGTTATCTGAAGCATATTTAGCCTGCCGATCCCAACCAACACTTAACCACTGGAGATCAGCCTGAATGGCGTCAATGAACTCCTGATCTTCCTTTACCGGGTTAGTGTCGTCGAAACGCAAGTTGCAGATACCGCCAAACTCGGCGGCGATACCAAAATTAAGGCAAATTGATTTTGCATGGCCAATATGTAGGTAACCATTAGGCTCCGGTGGAAAGCGAGTTACGACAGTATTAATTTCACCCTCCTCCAGATCAGAGCGGACGCGGTCGCGAATAAAATCGTTAACCGATCCAAGAATATTTTCTTTCATAACTTTATCACTCATGTCCGGCGAGCGTATAGCACGTCAGCGGCCACACGCTAAGGGCGAATAGCGTCACAGCTATTACACCAATGTTCTTCTTTGGACTCTCGTTACAATTTGGACAAGTTTGAGTTAGTCAGCTCATCCTTAGGTTGGGTTTCAGTTGATACGGTCGCTTTTGTTGCTGCCCATGTAAGGACAAGAAGTGCTAGCCACCAAGACTGCATTAGTCCAAACGCAACGCTATAAATCGCCATTGCACAAATGATGTATCCAGCCATCGGACCGCTACCCGGCAACACAAGCTGCGTCCGCAAAAACTTCCAGACTGCAAACATTACAACCAACACGCCCATCAGACCCAATTCAAGCCATACCTGAAGGGCTGCATTATGCGGATGAAGGGGCAGGTTTTGGTCAGAATGGGTGATCGGCTTATCAGACCACGGAACAATGAAATAGACAGGACGACGTTCTACTCCACCAGGGATCGCGCGCGATGTATCGAGCCCCCATCCGAATAACGGACGCTCGGCTATTCGATTGAGGGTAAAATCCCAGATTAGTAACCTATGAATGAATGAATTGGGGAGGCCCGGAACACTCTGAGCTATTGGCTCGGGATTCTTCGCCAATGGATACAAGAGCGCAGGCATCGCAAAGATGCAAAGCGGCAGCGCGATAGTCAAGATTTTTGTCACCATTCTCAAATAATGGTGACATAAAAACCAGACAAGGAGACCTGCTACTAAACCGAGGAGAGCGCTACTGCTTCCGGATGCAAATACAACGACAAGTAAGCCCAATAAGGACATTACAAAATAGATTTGTGACCGACCGGTGGTCAATAGGTGCCCAAGCAATGGGAAGGCTGTCAATACTAGAACAATAGCTCCGTTATTAGAAATTGGTTTCCAAAGATAAATAATGTAGGTCGTGTATTTTGGCGCAAAAATTGAAGCGATCAGTATTTTGAAATCTTGTTCAAAAATAATAGCCGGAATTAGGAGAGCCAACGTGACTAGGGCAGCCCACCATCCTTTAAGCCCAAGCTCTAAAAGAAAACGGCGATCCTTAGGGCTCCAATTGGTAACCACATGAATAAGCCCAGCGATGGTTATTACAAGCAGAGAAAACTTGGCGGCACGCTCTATAGACTGGCCAGGTGCAATTGACCACGCCGCGCTAATTGCGCTCGCTAAAAGCAAAAAAATCCAGTTCTTTACCGTTCGAAAACGCGGCAACGAGCGTACGTAAATCAGTCCGCAGATAGTGACCATAGCAAGAATGACTACCGTGCTCTTGGTGAAGAAAACAAGCAGAGGGAGGTAAACTAGAGACTGCAGCGTTAGCAGGGCTACATTCTTTTTCGACAATACAGAAAGTCCTGATTTTAAATTGCGAATAATTGGAGCTGTTATTTATTAGATACGGTTTTTCTGTTGGCCGCTTGATCACCAAAAACATGCACGAATCCGAATATAACCGCAAGAAAAGCGACGGACGTCGATCATTTTATCTACTAACGGAAGATTGTCTCCGGTGGTTCGCACAAGTTTAGATCATGCGCTAGACTCGGCTCAAATTCCAAACCGCCGAGGGGTTCAAGATGCTCAAAACCGGTGCAATCGCTGGCATCTTTTGGATGTGCATGGCAACACTTATAAGCTCTATATCGGGCGGCATGGTGCGCGAACTTGCTGGGCAAATACCGACCATGGAGCTGGTGTTTTTCCGCAACTTAATCGCTCTTATAGTTTTAGTTCCGATCGTTTGGCGTCAAGGAGTAGGCCTGCCTTCAAAGTCCCAAATACCAGTTTACGCCCTGCGTGTCTTGTTTGCGTATTCCGCGATGGTACTCTTGTTTTTCGCCCTCGCTCGCATGCCAATAGCCGATGTATATGCGCTTCAATACACCATTCCCCTATTCACCATACTGTTGGCGGTCATCGTCCTAAAACAGCACGCTGATATTCACAGTTGGGGAGCCTGCTTTATTGGCTTTCTTGGCACCCTTATTGTCATGCGACCAGGAATTATTGAAATCACCTTAGCATCAATGGCGGCACTTACCACGGCATTTATGCATGCAGGATCAAATACCACTATCAAAATTCTGGCCCGCCGCGACAATCCTGAGGTTATAACGCTATGGACAAATTTTGGTATGTTGCCACTTGCGCTGATCCCAACGCTTTTCCTTTGGGTGACACCAACCATAACACAATGGCCACTGGTAATTGGAATTGGAATAGTTAGTAGCATTGGTGGGTACTGTTTTACCCGATCAGTCTCAGCGGCAGATGCACGTATAGTCCAACCTTTTCAATTCTCACGGATGATCTTTGCTGCCGCGATCGGGTGGATCATGTTTTCAGAGCTGCCAGATTTGTGGACATGGATCGGCGCGGCGGTGATATTTGCGGCGTCATATTACCTTGTCTATCGAGAGGGCTTAACCCGGCGTGCTGAAAAAAAAGCAGCGGTTAAGGCTAACGAATAAGAGAAAGCTATCCGAGTTAAAACTACAACCGAAAATATGAAACACAGTACGATGATCAGTACGTGAATCTACAAATGGCAAATACCGTTCCTAAATTCAGCCCTTCGGCACTTCTCTCAGGTGTGCATCCCGGCGCTGATATAATTCGTCGTCGACATAGCCCATAGTTTCTGGGCGACCTTTTCCAAGCATTACTTGAAACCACACGGGTTCAAGGCTGTTATTATCGTAACCATGGATTACACCGGGCGGGCAGGTGATGCAATCCCAGGGGCCGAGGCGCACCGTAGAACGGCTACCATCGTCGTCTTCAATGAAAGCATCAAGGTGCCCTTTCAGGACGAAAAACGTTTCCTCAACTTCGTGCGTGTGGGGCGCATTCCCCTGGCCAGGCTCCACAAACATTATACTCAAAGTGTGCGCACGGGCCGGAATCGCATCAATGTCGTCGTGCTTTCCAGAACCACCGGCGCCAATATATCTATGCTGGGCACGTTTCCAGCCTTCGATTTTGGCATCTTCAAATGCTTCCCAATCGGCGCGGCGCTCTGCAAAACGAGCAACGAATTTATCGACAATTTCCTCTTTCTGGACGCCTTCGAGTTCTGGCGGACGGGGATGTCTAGCAACACTCATGTAAATGACTCCTTCTATTTTTCAAAATAATCCGCCGTATGGCAAGATTCAGCCCTCAATTTGACCTTCCCAGCTTTTAATGTACCTATGATCACCATGAAGGCTATGCATTGGAATTCCGTAAATGAAACCTGCGTCTTTTAGTTATTTATTACCTAAAACTGTGCCAGAAGCAGTCAAGATGATAGCGGAACACTCGGGAGATGCGCGCTTCATTGCAGGGGGACAATCGTTAGTTCCCATGATGAACTTTAGGCTTGCTCGGCCCTCAGTTTTGATTGATCTAAACCGCATCCCCGATCTGTCCTACATTAAAGATCGTGGTGATTATATTGCCGTTGGCGCAATGACGCGAGAACGAATGATTGAAAATTCTGATATCGTCCGCGATATGTGTCCTTTAGTGCACGACGCGACACTGAACATAGCGCATTTACCCATCCGTAGTCGCGGTACGATTGGCGGTAGCATTTCCAACGCGGATCCGGCTGCGGAATACCCTGCCACTATGTTAGCGCTCGATGCTTTTATGGTGGCCAAATCTGAGCGTGGCGAGCGCGAAATCGGTGCGGCAGATTTCTTCGATGGCGTACTCTCCACATCGCTCGAGGCTGATGAGATCCTTACGGAAGTCAGGATACCGAAAGCTCCAGCAAACAGCGGTAGTGCCTTTATAGAAATTTCGCGACGCCAGGGCGACTATGCACTGGCGGGAATCGCGGCCCAAGTGACTTTGGATGACGATGAAAATATCATAGGCATCCAATTAGCTGCTTGTGGCGTTGGACCCGGACCGGTACGGCTTAATCAGGTAGAAGACGGTGTTCGGGGTACAACACTCACGGCCGAGATATTATCGAATGCTAAAGAAGCAGCCACGGCAGCAGTTGACCCAGAGGGTGACGTCCATGCTACTGCCGCTTATCGACGTAAACTTACAGGTGTTATGACTGAGCGAGCACTTAGGAAAGCAGTATTACGTGCTGTCGGCAAAAAATGACAAAGAGTTGTCAAGTGATGGTAACCGTTAATGGAGAGCAAATCTCCGGTTCAGCGGAGCCGCGAACACTGCTTACGGATTTTCTGCGAGATGAACTCCGCCTAACTGGCACTCATGTGGGTTGTGAACATGGAGTCTGTGGAGCTTGTACAGTGATCATCGACGGTTTCGCAACACGTTCGTGCCTGATGTTTGCAGTACAAGCGGACGGTTCTGAAATACAGACTATCGAAGGTCTGGCCTCCGCGGAAGGGGAAATGCATCCCCTTCAGAAGCTGTTTGCCAAACACCGTGCTCTTCAGTGCGGGTTCTGTACGCCCGGCATGTTAATGACGGCTATTGATCTGGTGCAGTCATCCAAGAAACTTAGCGAAGAAGATATCCGGATAGGCATGTCAGCTGCGTTGTGCCGCTGCACTGGCTACGAAGGCATCGTCAACGCTGTCTCTGAATATGCAGAGCAATTACAGGACGAGGAAGCCTCAAATGTTGGATGAGCCACTGAGACAAAGCGGCGGATATATCGGGCAGTCGGTACCGCGCCGCGAAGACCGCAATTTGCTGCTGGGCAAAGGACAATTTGTTGCAGACATTCAATTACCAGGGATGCTGCACGTAGCCTTCGCAAGGTCGCCTTTGGCCCATGCAACGATTGGCACAGTAGACGTGGACTCCGCCCTAGCAATAAATGGAGTTCACTTTGCCGCCTCAGGCAGCGATGTTTGCGCAGAATTACCGCCTATCAACGGTATGCAGGTAGTGACACCTCAGGGTTGGCGAGACCGGGTTGACACGGACATACTCATACCAGACCAGCCACTCGTTCCCGAGGACCGTGTGCGCTACGTAGGGGAAGCTTATGCAATGGTTGCAGCCGATAGCCGTTACATTGCCGAGGACGCGTTGGAACAAATCGAGGTCGAATTTGAGCCCCTGCCGCCATTACCTGATGCGGAAAGCGCGTTAAAAGACGACGCAGTTTTGGTGCACGAACAATTAGGCCGCAATGTCGCGGCACTTTTGCATACGCGAAAGGGTGACGGCGCGGACGCAATGGAAAGTTGCCCGCATCGCCTCAGCCGCCGCTTTGTGCATCATCGCTATGCGGCGATGCCCATGGAAACACGCGGGGTGGTAGCTGAGTATGACGGCCGAACCGATACATTAACTGTCTGGTCGTCAACTCAAGTAGTTCACTGGGTGCGCAGGGAAATTTCGACGGCCCTTGAGATGCCCGAGGAACGCATCCGCTGTGTTGCTCCGGACGTCGGTGGCGGATTTGGAGGAAAAGGGCATGTCTATCCGGAGGATATTTTGGTTGCTTGGCTGGCAAAAAAGCTCCGCCGCCCTATAAAATGGGTAGAAGACCGGCACGAACATATCCTCAACGCTGCACATTCTCGAGATAATATTTACGACGTCGAGATAGGCTTCGATGATCGCGGGAAAATTCACGTTGTTACAAGCTCTTTCATTGTCGACTCCGGGGCTTATACTCCAGTTGGGGCTGGAATTGCGGGCAATTCCATAGCTCATATGCTTGGCCCTTACGACATTCCTCACTATGAGACCGATTGCAAGGTGGTATTAACAAATCGCACTCCTAACGCGCCCTATCGCGGTGCAGGCCGGCCTGAGGTGGGCTTCGCAATGGAACGTGCTGTAGATATAGTCGCTAATCATCTAGATCTCGATCCAGCAGTAGTCCGCTTCCGAAACATGATCCCTCCAGAGGCAATGCCTTATGATGTTGGCCTTACCTATCGAGACGGCGTTCCAATGGTTTATGATAGCGGTGATTACCCTGAAGCTCTTCGACGCGCGCTGGATGCCCTAGGCGGGCTCGAGGTCATACGGAAAAGACAAAAAGATGCGTGGGCTAATGGCAAATATCTGGGCCTCGGACTTGGTTGTTATGTGGAGGGCACCGGCGTTGGCCCCTTCGAAGGAGCGACTATAAAAATCGACTCAACGGGTAAAATCATGGTGGCCACTGGCGCCTGCCCACAGGGTCAAGGACATGAGACCGTGTTCGCCCAGTTCGCAGCCGATATGTGGCATGTTCCGATAGAGGACGTTTACGTTACCGTTGCTGATACGGCGGATATCACCCTTGGCTATGGCACCATTGCGAGTAGGTCCACAGTCACCGCTTCCGGCGCAATTAAAATCGCCTCGGATAAAATACAGGAAAAAGCACTTACCATTGCCGCCAATATGCTGGAAGTCGGCGAAGCGGATCTTGAAATGCGCGATGCCGGAGTCGGTGTGGTAGGCATCCCAGACATGCACGTTACCTGGCGAGAAATAGCCTGTGCAGCAAAACCCGGCTGGGATAACCAGCGCCCAATCGGAGTAGATGCAGGTTTAGAAGCCACATCGTACTATGAGCCTCCCACCGTTACATGGGCTTATGCTGCCAACGCTGCTCTAGTCTGGATCGACACTGATACCGGAAAACTAGAAATTGAAAAATATGTCGAAGTGCACGACGCGGGGGTACTGGTAAACCCCGGCCTTGCGGATGGACAAGTGAAAGGCGGTTTGGTGCAAGGCCTCGGGGGTGCACTTTTGGAAGAACTCGCCTATGATGAACAGGGACAATTATTAACGGGCAGCTTTGCTGATTACCTCATGCCGACCGCGTCAGATGTGCCGCCAATCGAGGTACTGCACATGGAAACGCCATCACCACTTAACGTCTTTGGTGTAAAAGGGCTTGGTGAAGGTGGCGCTATCGCGCCGCCCGTGGTTATTGCTAACGCGGTATGCGATGCGCTTCGTCCGTTTAAAGCGGAACTCAATTCAACCCCAGTACGTTGGCAAGACATTGCTGCCATTACAGAAAACGCGGATCGACAGCAAAATATGCGCGCAGATCAAGAGGCATAAACAACAGAACGGAGAGAAACCCCAATAGAAACCCGTTTGGGATCAGGTGTTGGTTCTTAGCTTTTTCAAATCTGGCCCGTTTATTTGAAGCCTGACACCAAGCTCCCCACTTGACCGAGAGACTGGTGATTTTCGAAGTAAGATCTGAACACTCTCTATCTCTCTAAACTTCGCGCATTCTTCAACGACGAGCGTTATGAAGCGCTCCTGCGTCTCATAGCGGCGCCCTCCAGTAAGATTCTGGATTTTTGAAATCAGGGGATCGTAATCAAATACCCTGTCCATTTGATCTTTGTCGATTAGTACAAGGCTCGGTTCTATTTCCAAGGTAAGATCGATAGTGTGGCGGTCAGGTACCACGTCACTGTCGGTATAAGTGCCGATTTCGATATTTAGATCTAAGTCGGTTAATTCTACTTGGGCTCTCAAATCGTCCTCTTAAATTTTCATTTGGTCGGCATTAGGAAGGCCTTACTCTGCCCGCAATCACTCCCTAATGGGGACCACGTTGATCTTTTTCCATGAACAATAATAATCCAGCCTGCTATGGATACAAATTTTGATAGGCAACAGAGGGATCAAGAAATGAAAAACAATATTTGATGATATTGAAATATTGATTTTTCGGAAATTTCAATACACCAGAGTAAAGGCATTAAATATGGCTAAACCACGCCATTTCATCCTTGATAATACAACTACAAGATTGGTGGGCACGGCTGGGATTGAACCAGCGACCCCTGCGATGTCAACGTAGTGCTCTCCCGCTTTCTCCTCACTTGTAGCTTGTGGCTCTCTATCAAACTACGCAGGAATCCTAGCATACAAGACGTAAAAGTGAATCCTTAAGGTGGACTGATTTCTGTTTTCCGTCAAAAATTGGAGC
>CAJWSW010000003.1 GCA_913046035.1 uncultured Alphaproteobacteria bacterium
CGTTGCAGAATACACTTAGGGGGTTTGGAATAAACCGCGGATCAACGGTTGTGGTTTATGATAATGCAGGCGGCGCGCAGGCGGGCCGGGCTTGGTGGACACTTCGGTGGGCCGGACATCAAAACGTGAGGCTTTTGGATGGTGGTCTGGCAGCCTGGTGTGATGCAGGGCAGGGTTCATCGTCTGAACCGGCTTGTGCATCAGCGAAGGGTGATATTGAGGTTTCTCCCGGCGGCATGCCGGTAATTGATGCTTTTCAGTCAGCAGAAATTGCTCGTAGAGGTATATTGCTCGATGCCCGTGGCCGAAAAGGCTATGAGGGCGACCCAGAAATTCCCACGACGGGTCATATACCAGGCGCGATGTGTGCAGGAGCAAAAGATGTGCTTGATGCAAATGGGTTCTTTAAGTCAACCGAAGAGCTGCAGGCCATGTTCCGCGATCTTGGAGCCGATAGAGGGCTGCCAGTTGGTGTCTATTGCGGTAGTGGTAATGCCGCGGCCTTCGAATTGGTGGGCTTATATGCTGCCGGTTTGGAGGCGCCCCTTTACGTAGGGTCCTGGTCAGCTTGGATTGGCGATCCAAGTCGTCCGATTGTTCAGGGCAATGAACGAGGTTAATATATGCGGTTATCAACATTTTGCGCCGCAAACCCCGGTGACTCGGCTTTAGAAATTAAAACTGCGGCTTTCGTATTTTGAAACCTGCTACCGTTTCACATTGCTACTTACGCCCTTCGATAAACGTACTTTTACTTCCGTCGCCTCGGAAATAGGTTGTTCCTTCCTTAATATGTTTTTAAGAAGCTCCTTGTGAGAGCAAAATATACGCCTAACCAGCCAACTGGGGATCTTATCGACGGGACCTATGCATGGTTGAGGCTTACTATCTCTGCAGCGCTGGGGATTATCGGCAGCATCGGTTTTTGGGGGGTTGTAGTAATCCTGCCGACCGTGCAGGCGGAGTTTGGCGTCGATCGCGGTGACGCTTCAATACCCTATACCACGACAATGATTGGGTTTGCTGTCGGTAATGTGCTTATCGGTCGGTATGTTGATCGGCTAGGAATAATAATCCCGATTATAGCAGCCGCTCTTTCGATGGGAGTTGGATTTGCCGCCGCGGCAGCGGTTGGAAACATTTGGGTTTTTGCGCTGTTGCAGGGCGTTTTTATTGGCATCGGAACGGCAGCTAGTTTTGGTCCATTAATTGCTGATGTTTCCCATTGGTTTATCAAACGCCGCGGCGTTGCAGTCGCATTATGTGCCTCCGGAAATTATGTGGGCGGAGCAATATGGCCGCTTGTCGTGCAGGCAATGATGGATGCGGGTGGTTGGCGAATTACATACGTGGTGATTGGTATCCTCGTTGTGGTAACAATGGTCCCATTAGCCCTGTTGCTGCGTCGCTCACCCTCGATTTGTGATGATTTTCCCGTGGAAACAGCGGACCCATCTCCTGCCAGAAAGAAAATAATCAATTTAACTCAAAGACAGTTGGTGGTGCTTTTGTCTATTGCTGGGATTGCTTGTTGCGTCGCAATGTCAATGCCGCAGGTCCATATTGTCGCCTATTGTGCAGACCTTGGTTACGGTGCAGCGCGAGGCGCAGAAATGCTCTCGCTGATGCTCGCTGGCGGTGCGATCACTCGCGTCATATCTGGCTTTATTGCGGACTTTATCGGAGGTGTTCGTACTTTACTTATTGGCTCAGTCCTGCAAGGCATTGCGTTGCTATTCTATTTACCCTTTGATGGCTTAACTTCATTGTACGTCATTGCGCTGATGTTTGGTTTGGCGCAGGGCGGAATTGTGCCCAGCTACGCGATTATTGTCCGTGAATACATGCCAGCTAAAGTTGCAGCAGAACGTGTTGGCATTTTGATTATGATGACCATTATTGGCATGGCGTTTGGTGGTTGGTCGTCTGGCTGGATGTTTGATGTAACGGGTTCCTACCAAGCCGCATTTATACATGGCATTCTCTGGAACCTTTTAAACGTTGGGATAATGGTGTTTATTTTGTTTCGTTCCAGGCCCACAGAGTTTGTCACACGCTGATAAAGTCCGTAAGGAATTTCTAGACACCGTGCGAACACTTATTGTGATAAACCGGGTCAGACTACTTGAAAACCTCAAAGTTAGAACAAGCCATAACGCAGTGTAATCCACAGCTTTTCCGGCTTGGAAAGGCCCGCGTCGTCGTCAAGGTTCTGCCATCGGCGTGTGATAAGGCGTTCAAGGATCCGACGGTAGTTCATCATCATTACCACAGCTGGCCTCAATGCCCGCACATTTGATTGGGTTAGCATCTCTTCTGCCTCGATAAATTTTCCGCGTGCGCGTTCCGCTACTGAAGTACAAATTTCAGGGAGCTTTGGGTGTCTTAAAATTTCCTCAGGTGAGAGGGTCGTAATGTTGTGCTGGTCTAGCTGTTCGCGCGGAAGATATAGACGGTTCATTCGTGCGTCGTCTTTCAGGTCCCGCAGGATATTCGTAAGCTGCAGAGCTGTGCCGAGATTGAGCGCAAAAAACCTCGCAGGTTCTGTGGAATCGCCAAATATTTTGACCGAAAGAAGTCCAACCGCGCCCGCCACGCGACTGCAATACAACTGAAGACGCTTGCAATCGGGGATAAGCATTGAGCCGTCTGTGTCCATCTTCATTCCCGCTATGATTTCAAAAAAATCCTCTTTGTCTAAACCGTAGCTCTGTATCGCCTGTTTGAGAGCCCGCAAAATCAGTGTGTTGGGTGGTTTCGATATGGGTGAGTACAGGGACCCAATATCTTCGCTCCAGCAATCGAGTGCGGTGCGTTTGTCTTCAATCGAAGCATTGCCGTCGGCAATGTCGTCCACTGCTCGGCAGAAGGCATATACAGCGAAAATCGCGCTGCGACGTTGTTCCGGCAGCATCCGCATTCCCCAATAGAAAGAGGAGCCCGCAGAGCGGGTAATGGAGCGTACATGGTCTCGCGCGGCGAGATCCGGATCGCCAGCTGAAAGCAGCTTCTCCATACTAGAGATTGTATCTGCGTGGCGTTCGAATCAAAATTCTCGATGCTGACAGCACAATATTGACGACGAAATCCTTCCGGCCTAATTCTTAGGTGTGAAACCAGGTAAATAGACTGTACAAGTGGTTTGCACAGAACGCATTTTCACAAACCGGGGATGGGATGGAACAGGAATCCCGAACTCAAGAGCCTAAAAATATTGTTTGGCAAACTCGGACGCATGAACAGACCGAATTTGAGCGCCGGCTTTCAGCGGCAATGGAAGCTGCATTTGCCGATGGCATTACTGAACTCGAGACCCTCATTGATAGGCTAAATGACGACGGTGTTCATGACGAGAAGAACAACGCGTGGACCGCAGATAGTTTTTGTACGGCAATGCGCAGGCTTGGTGGTTGACACTGTAGAGGTTGTTTTGTGAATTGAAAACGGTAGTTCTCAGGCAGTAGCGCGTAAAAAACGACTTTTCGCTTCATAAGATGAGGGTCGAATGACTGAAATTGGAGTAGCCCCTGGGGCAATTGAAAAACGGGTCGCCCTTGGCCCCCTAAATCGCTGGTGGCCGGTCGCGGCAGGCTGGATGATAACCGATAAGCCTCAAGGGCTTACCCGGCTCGGCGAGAAGATAGTCGTTTGGCGAGATAAAAATGGTGCTGTTCATTGTATTGAAGATCGTTGTCCTCACCGTGGCGCAAGGCTCTCAATGGGCTGGAACCTCGGTGACCGTATCGCCTGCTGGTATCATGGCGTCGAAGTAGGTGCAGATGGTATTGTAAAGGCGGTTCCTGCCGTATCGCAGTGTCCAATGGTTGGCGATAATATGATCAAGTCATACCCCTGCTTCGAGCATATGGGCGGCATTTTCGTATGGTTTGGCGACGAGCTCCACAAAGAACCCGAAGAATTTGAGTTCCCTGAGGAATTTGAGTCTGACGAATGGGCTTCAATGCTTTGCACGGCCCACTGGAAATGCAACTGGACCTACGCCGTCGATAACGTGATGGATCCTATGCATGGTGCATATCTGCACGCGGTTTCACACTCCATGGCTGAGGGTGATACCGAGGCAAAGATGCAAATAGAACCGACGGATACCGGTTTTATTTTTGGAAAATCCGATCAACGAGATGTTAACTTCGACTGGATCGAATACGGTGATACTGGCGCATTTTGGCTGCGTGTTTCCCCGCTTCCATATAGGAAGGAAGCAGGCCCGGGCGGTAATTTCGGAATAATTGGGTTCGTAACGCCGATTGATGAGACTAACTGCCGCGTCTTTTTCTGGCGCACTCGAAAGGTGTCCGGCTGGGAACGTGACGTCTGGAAATTTATGTACCGAAACCGGCTTGAAACTTTACACTGGGACGTATTGGAACAGGACCGAGTGGTACTTGAGGGCATGCAACCGGACGCGCGTGACAAAGAATTTCTGTACCAACACGATACCGGTCTCGCTCGGGTTCGCCGCCTATTTTTCAAGGAGGCAGAGGCTCAGTTGTCCGCGGTCGCGGCACATAATGAAAATGCTATGGAAGCTGCCGAGTAGGATATCGTAAACGGAGGGCGGATCATATAATGGGATCTATATCTCTGAGTGAGAAGCGCCTCGTAATTACTGGAGGCGCCCGCGGCCTTGGCCGAGCGTTCGTAGAAGCGGCAATTAAGGCCGGCGCTCGCGTGGTCGTTGCTGACATATTGGAAGATGTGGGCCGTCAGACAGTGAAAAAATTATCGCGATTGGGCGAAGTATATTTTGAAAGTGTTGATCTTGGTGACCCTGGCAGCATCGCAGCGCTCTCGGAAAGATCAATTAATCAACTTGGTGGCGTCGACGGCCTAGTTAACTGTGCGGCTATTGCTACCGGCATCGGTGGCAAAACTGCAGATGAAATCGATGTAGAGACATGGGACCGAGTAATGACGGTTAATGTGCGAGGCACATGGCTTGCGGTGCGGGCTTTTTCGCCTGCTTTGCGGGCGGCCGGGAATGGTAAGATAGTCAATATAGCCTCCGATACCGCAATGTGGGGCGCGCCACGGTTGCTACATTATGTGGCTTCGAAAGGCGCGGTTATCTCAATGACGCGGGCTTTGGCGCGCGAACTCGGAAATGATGGGATTGCAGTCAATGCCATTGCGCCGGGGTTGACACTTGTGGAGGCGACAGAATACGTGCCTAAAGAGCGTCACCGTCAATATGTCGATGGGCGCGCAATGAACCGAGAACAGCAACCAGAGGATGTTACTGGTACTGTGTTGTATCTGCTTTCCGATGCAGCGGATTTCGTTACTGGCCAACTATTGCCTGTTAATGGTGGGTTTATTTTTAACTAAACGGAGGTTCGAGAGATGGACGGAGATGCAGCCCCGAAAACTGGTGCAGACGGCCGGGAAGAGGACAAGCCCGGATGGCATCAGGGTGAAGGGCAGTCGTTCGAAGAATGGATGGATACTAGGGTTGCACGTTACGAAACCCGCCAGTACGACTGGGACGTATTAAAATTCCAGGCTGATTTTGATCCTAAATATAGGCGCGCACAAATGCGTTACATGGGGACTGGCGCAGCCGGCAAGAGTACTGACAATAATACCGTGCCATCGGAACACTTCACGTTCTCAACTATGGTCTTACCGCCAGCCTGCGAAGGTCCACAGCATATTCACACTGATGTTGAGGAAGTCTTCTTTATGCTGAGAGGCAGGATCCGGCTTACGGTTGTGGATGGCGACAATGAATGGGAAACCGTTTTAAAGGAACGTGACCTCATTTCGGTACCGCCGGGTGTCTACCGTGGTTTGATTAACGAGGGGCAGGAGGAAGCTCTAATGTGCGTGATGCTGGGAGCAACCAAGCCCGTTACGCCAACCTATCCGCCGGACCATCCACTGGCCTCAATCAGACGGGAAAAGAAATAAGGGCTGTGGATGTGTTAAGGGCGCCTGCGCGGCGGCCACTTGTGCGTCGACATATTAGGCAACAATGACCGAAATGCGGAAAACGCTTCATACACCTTTAGGTGCCGTTTCCTATCTGGAGGGTGGAACGGGAGCGCCGCTTGTTTTGCTGCACGGAATTGGATCGGGTGCCGCGTCGTGGACTGCGCAGATCGAAGCATTCTCGGACAGGTTTAGAGTAATCGCATGGGATGCTCCGGGTTATGGGAAGTCTGACCAGGTGAGCCCAGACGCGCCCGCAGCAACAGACTACGCCGCCCATCTCGCAGGTTTGCTCGATGCATTAAACATTCCCGCATGTCATCTTGTTGGGCACTCTCTCGGTGCCATCGTTGGTTGCGGTTTTGCCCGGATTTATCCGAGAAGGGTCACTAGTTTAATGATTGCCGCGCCTGCAACAGGTTACGGCAAAGCAGACCTTGAGACACAAAACCAGAGGCGAGCCGGCAGGATGTCGCTAATGAATGAACTCGGTCCGAAGGGGCTTGCGCGCGAACGCCATTCTAATTTGCTATCGGAAAAAGCACCTCGATGGGCACGCATCAAAGTTCAGGATGTCATGGCACAGCTTCGGCCAGAGGGGTATGAGCAGGCTGTTGAACTTCTCGTTAAAGGCGACATCAAAGCCGATGCGGCCGAAATCTTATTGGACGTTACGGTGGTGGTTGGAGATGCGGACACTATCACTCCGCCGGTTGGATGCAAGGCTGTCGCAGATAGTTTTCAAGCATCTTCTTTTAAGATCCTTCCGGATCTTGGGCATGCTTGTTATGTGGAAGGTCCTGGGTCATTTAATGCAGTCCTCGATGAGCACTTAAGAAAGAGCTTATGAGAACCCAGGGGGCACGGAAATTTGAATACATGTGCCTGCACTGAGATGTGACTATCAGGGGGTAAATTAACCTGTACCCTTATCCATCAGGGTACCCGGAGGAGTGATTAATATCATGACGACACAAATGACGGGTAAGGTCGCTGTTGTAACAGGCGGGTCCTCCGGAATTGGATTTGCGACGGCCGAGGCGTTTCTTAGAGAGGGCGCCAGGGTTGCTATTTGCGGGCGAAGCCAGGAAACGTTGGACGCGGCAGCCTCAGAATTAGCGAGGATTGCTGGTCCCGATCAGGTTTTTGCTTACACCTGTGATGTGTTGGAGGAAGAGGCTGTTCAAGCATTCGCAACGTCGGTGGGCGACCGATTTGGACGATGCGACGCTCTTGTTTGCAACGCCGGTCAGGCAAGAACCAGTAATTTTAGCAATACTAGTGACCAAGATTGGCGAGATGAATTCGAGCTTAAATTCTTTTCTGTGCTGCGCCCGGTGCGGGCCTTCATCGATATGCTTGAAGGCTCAGGCGCTGGCGCCATAGTTTGCACTAGCGCAATGTTGGCCCGGGCACCCGAACCGTTTCTTATTGCCACCGGTGCCACCCGGGCGGGCCAACTGAACCTATTAAAATCACTATCAAAAGAATTTGCGCCAAAGAATATCCGTGTTAACGCTGTTTTGATCGGTTTGGTAGATTCGGGTCAGTGGAGCCGGCGGTTTGAAAGTGGTGAGGGACCGGATGGTAGTAAGATCCCGATCGGCCTTTCTAAAGAAGACTGGTTTATTGAACTGGCAAAATCTCGACATATCCCGTTGGGGCGTCTCGGTACACCAACTGAAGCTGCGAATGCAATACTCTTCTTTGCTTCGCCAATGGCCTCGTACATCACCGGTGAAACAATCGAGGTGACAGGAGGGCAGGCACGCAATGTCTGAACTGGTGACGGCCGGTGATGTCGTAGTCGCGTTTCTAGAAAGCTGCGGTGTAGAACACGCCTTTGGTGTGATTAGCATTCATAATATGCCAGTTCTCGACGCATTTCATCGACGCAAAAAGATAAATTTCATACCAACCCGTTCGGAGGGTGGAGCGGTCAATATGGCTGATGCTAATGCGCGGGCCCGCGGTTGTTTGGGTGTTGCTGTTTCCAGCACCGGAACAGCTGCCGGTAATGCTTGCGGCGCTATCATTGAAGCAATGACCGCGGGCACGCCTCTCTTGCATCTGACAGGACAAATAGAAAGTGAGCATCTCGATCGCAACAAGGGTTTTATTCATGAGGCGCAAAATCAATTAGGTATGCTAGCTGCAGCGGGAAAGGCGTCTTTACGCGTTTGGTCGGCTGATACCACACTAGGTGTTTTAAGGGAGGCCGTTCGATTGGCCTTCACTCCACCGATGGGGCCAGTTAGTGTCGAGATCCCGATAGACGTCCAAAAAAGCGCAACGGAATTACCTGCCAACATCGCGCCACTGCCGGTTTTCGCGCCGAAGCCAGATGAAAAGTCCATTTCCTTACTTGCTGATGCGCTCTCAGATAAAAAACGTGTCATGCTGTGGCTTGGAGGCGGCGCACGGCACGCGGGTGAACCCGTTGCACGCCTCGCTGATTTGGGCTTCGGCGTCGTAAATAGCGTTCAAGGTCGCGGTATTTTCCCTGAAGAGAATCAGCAATCCCTCGGTGCTTTTAATTTCCAGTCTGCTACAGAAGCATTCTATGGCACTTGTGATGCTATGCTTGTCGTTGGATCGCGGCTTCGCTCCAACGAGACATTAACTTACAAGTTGAATTTACCAGCGCCATTGTACCAGATAGATGCCGATCCACAGGCAGAAGGGAAAGCCTATCCAGTAGATGAGTTCGTATGCGGCGATTCAGCAATCAGTCTTGAAATGCTGGCAGATCGCCTTGACCGTCGCTTCACGCCTGGAAAGTCGTTCGCTAGCGATATTCGCGCGGCAAGGCAAGATGCCGAGGCTGAAATGACGGAGGCACTGGGGCCATATGCAGAGTTCGTAGATGCAGTACTTGATGCTGTGCCACGAGATTTTGTCTGGGTTCGGGACATTACCCTTTCCAACACAATTTGGGGAAATCGGATGCCGCCACTCGATGGCCCGCGTAACGGAGTTCACGCACTTGGAGGTGGGATCGGCCAGGGTCTTCCAATGGCGATTGGCGCGGCAATTGGTGTGCAGGACGAGGGCAGGAAAACTATATTGTTGGCTGGTGATGGTGGTTTCGCCGTTTCCTTGGGCGAGCTTGCCACTGCTAAACAGGAAAACGTAGACATAACTATTTTGCTGATGAACGATTGCGGTTATGGAGTCATTAAGAACATCGCAGACGCGCACTATGAGGGCAGACGGGCATATGTCGATATTTTGGGTCCTGAATGGGGTCGGTTTTGCGATTCCCTCGATATTCCTCATTGGCATATCAAAGAAACAAACGACATTTCTTATGTGCTTACGCGGGCGCTAGAGGAAAAAGGTCCCACGCTTATTGAAGTGGACATGCTATCGATAGGTAAATTCGCAAAAGCTTTTGCTGGGCCGCCGGCTAAATCAGAACCGGATGAAGAATGATGAATGTGTTACTTATTGGTTATGGTGCGATAGCCCAGGAAGTGTTGAAGCATATCGAACCGGATGAAGACGCTAACATCACCGGGATCGTGGTACGACCCGGCAGGGTAAAAGAGGTTCGCGATGTTTTATTGAAGCGAGACATTGAAGTTGTCTCTTCGTTTGATGAGCTTTCAACTAAACCCGATTTGGTGGTGGAGTGTGCCGGTCATGCTGGTGTGCGGGAATTTGGTGCTGATGCACTCAGACGTGGAATGGACTTTCTAGTCATTTCTGTTGGGGCACTTGCTGACGCCGGCCTTTATGCTGATCTGACTTCTGCGGCGAAGGAGGGCGCTGCAAAATTAGTTCTCGCGGCAGGCGCAGTTGCCGGAGCCGATGCGTTGTCGGCTGCGCGGGTCGGCGGCATCAGCAAAGTTACCTATACGTCTCGTAAACCGCCGCACGCATGGAGAGGTACGCCAGCGGAAGACGTGGCTGATTTAGACACGTTGACTAAGGAGATAACGCTCTACGAAGGCGCTGCAGATGAGGCGGCACGGCAGTATCCACAGAACGCCAACGTCGCGGCGACGATTGCGCTTGCCGGTGCTGGGTTTAAGAAAACGAAAGTCCGTCTTGTGGCCGACCCAAAAGCGATGGGAAATATCCATGAGGTCCGTGCCGAAGGGGCGTTTGGTGTTTTAGACGTTGAAATACGTGGCATGCCGTTACCAGATAATCCAAAGACATCGACCCTAGCAGCGCACTCCGTCGTTGCGGAAATCCGGCGGCGCGCCGGGCCGGTCGAAATCGGCGGCTAAAGTCCGAAGTAAGGGTTTCTTGGATACTTTCATCCAGCCGATTCTGGTCTCTCGAATTTTAGCGTTTTACAGTTAAACCCGTTTTAAACCAGTAGAGGGTATCTGCTATGCCGTCGCAAGATCGAACAGGTGAAACTCCCAAACAACTTGCCGAGGTCGGCGCTCTACCAATCCCTGAGCCAGATACGTTAGATGAGGATCTACAGAAATACATGGCGGTCTGCCAACAAAAACTGGGACATGTTCCTAACGTAATTAAAGTATTCTCCTTTCGTCCGGCGAAGTTACGAACCTTCATCGCAAAGTACAACGAGTTAATGTTGTCGGACGAGAGCAGCTTGAGCCACTTGGAACGGGAAATGATTGCCGTAGTCGTTTCTTGCGTTAACAGGTGCGTCTATTGCCTTGCTTCGCATGGTCAGGCAGTTCGAGAACTTTCTGGTGATCCGGTCTTGGGTGACATCCTGTCTATTAATTATCGGGAGGCCAATCTGACGCCGCGGCAGCGAGCAATGCTTGATCATGCTTGGAATATGACCTCCGCTCCCTGGGAAAGCGGCGCGAGTGACCGTCAGGCGCTTTTCGATGCTGGACTTTCCCCTGAGGAAATTTTCGATGTGAACGATGTAATTTCTTTTTTCAACTACACTAACCGGATGGCCCAGAGCCTCGGTATGCAGCCAAATGAATACTATTTCGGACGAAATCGGCTTCCTGATCCGGCGGGATAACAGAGATGCACAGTGATTGGTCTCTCAAAATGGCTGCTAACTATCAAAGGCGCGACCGGTGTGTTTTGCCAACAATTTAGGCGTTGCGAGCTCTTGCTAGGCCCCATTTCGGTATAAGGGCTTTATCAGACAAAATAATAACTACACTGTTTCCCTGCGCGGTGGGTTTGCGCTACACCCGCTATATGTCTCCAGTTTCTATGAAATTCGGACTCGAGGCCCAGGCGGCAATGGTAAGAGGTGTCAACCTGCTAGCCGATACGGTTGCGGTTACACTTGGTCCGTGTGGTCGCCTGGTGTTGGTTGAGGCCGCTAAGGGCTCTGGCCCGCCACGCATCACGAAAGATGGTGTGGCGGTGGCGGATGCACTACAGGTCGGGGGTCCGATGGAGCAGATGGGGCTACGTCTAGTGCGCCGCGCAGGGCAACGTGTTGGGGAGGAAATTGGCGATGGTACCACGACAACTATTCTTCTAGCCCGAGCGCTTGTTCTTGAGGGGCTTGCGGCAGTTGCAGCGGGATATGACGTCATGGCGCTCAGGCATGCATTGCAAGACGGCGTAGCGGCCGTAGTCGAGGGGCTGCGTCGCATGGCGCGGCCGATTGAAGGATGGGCGGACTATATTCAGGTGGCAACAATTTCGGCCAATGGAGATACTGCCCTTGGGGAGATAATCGCTGAGGCATTTAACGCAGTAGATAAAGACGGTGTCGTCTCCGTCGAAAGCGGCAAAATCTTGGATACAACCTGGGAAAAGCTGAATGGGCTTCAATGGGATGGAGGGTATGTTTCACCCTATTTTATGACCAACGCGTCCACTACTGAATGCCAATACGATAATCCCATGATCCTGCTGACAGAGCACACAATTGAGGACCACACGTCATTACTTCGACCTTTGGAAGCCGCGGTGAGGGCGGGGAGACCTCTCCTGATTGTTGCTGAGGGGGTTAAGGGCGAAGCGTTACGTACACTCACTCTTAATAAAATAAAAAACAATCTCCGCGTTGTGGCTGGAAAAGGACCACAATTCGGTGATCGACGACGGGATACTCTGGAAGATGTGGCACTGCTGACTGGCGGAAAATTAGTGTCTGATCGTCGTGGTGATAGCTTAAAAGTTATTGATCCGGAGACGCTCGGTAGTGCCAAGCGAATCATTTTAACACAGCATAAAACTACGATCATCGGTGGTATGGGACGTACTTCAGCAATTGAGAAGCGGGCTAATGGTATTCGTGCCATGCAAAGTTTAGAGAATAATACCCCTTTCCAGGAAAAGACGCTGCGTGAGCGCCTCGCTAAATTGACGGGTGGTGTTGCAATTATCCGGGTGGGCGGCGCAAGTGAAGCAGAATTGAAAGAACGAAAAGACCGTGCCGATGATGCGGTAAACGCTCTTCGTGCTGCCGCGAATGAGGGTGTTCTTCCGGGTGGGGGATCGGCTTATATTCACGCGTCGCGCGTTCTTGACGATGGCGGAACGGAAATCAGCCGTGTCGCGGCACGAATTTTACGACGTGCCCTAGCAGTCCCTGCTATCCGTATTGCTGATAATGCCGGATATAACGGCCGCGAAGTAGCAGCCACGATATTGCTCGAGGGGGTTTCTAGTAACGGTTTCGACGCCAGTGTTGGTGTCATTAGAGACTTGTTTGCGGCTGGCGTCATTGATCCGGCCAGGGTATCAATTTCGGCGCTCGAAGCTGCCAATTCTGTAGCGTCGCTGTTATTGACAGCAGAAACGGTTATTGCGCGACCAACGCGCCCGCCGCGGCCGACGAAATCGGATGAGATCCCTTTTGGTCCGGAAGCAAAAGATATGACTGCGGAGGAGGCAAGCAGTTACGGTCTTGTCTCATAACGCATTTCATCCCCGTATGTGATCGACATAAATATCTTGGGAAATTGGGAGCATTTATCCCGCTTGCATCGGCGCCTATCCTCGTTCATTGAAAGTCATGGATTTGCCAAACAACCCTTCTGGTCCACCATTCCTAAATATCTGGCTCCGATTACCGCCTAATTTCCGGGGGATATTATGGCTTAGCATGGGGACGTTTCTATTCGCCGTAGTCGATGTTTTTGTAAAATCGCTGGGTGGGCGGTTTGATCCGCTTCAGATAGCATTTTTTCGCTACGGCTGTGGACTAATTTTTCTGATCCCCATCTTCCTGCGCCTTGGCATAACAAACATGAAGACGGACCGTTTGCCACTGCATCTCCTTCGCATGTTTCTCGCGTTTGCTGCGCAGCTCGGTATCTTTGTAACCATCATCTACATGCCTCTTGCCGAGGCAACAGCGTTTATGTTTTCGAAACCATTGTTTACCACCGTAGTTGCCATATTCTTGTTGCATGAGGTCGTTACGCGACAGCGATGGGCTGCGACATTCATCGGCTTCATCGGTGTACTCGTGTTGTCGCGGCCGGGGGCGGAGGCATTCAACCCTTTGGCCATTGTCGCCATTCTTTCTGCTCTCACATTCGCAATCGCTAATGTGTTGATCCGAAGGCTATCAACTACTGAACCAACCGCCCGTATCCTTTTTTTCTATCATATAGGAGGTGTTTTTTTATTCCTTGCACCGGCTGCTTGGGTATGGACCATGCCGGTTGGTATCGAATGGCTAAAGTTAATTGGGATTGGCGGGCTGACGACGCTGGGTATTTTCGGCTTTATGCGTGCCTTCGCAGTAGGCGAAGCAAACGCTGTTGGGCCGGCAGAAAACGTTCGTTTAATATATGCCGCGTTATTTGGCTATTTCCTGTTTTCGGAAGTTCCCTCCATCTGGGCGGTTATCGGTGCTCTGATTATTGTTGCTAGCACCTATTTCATCGCTCAGGTAGAGGTGCGAAAGCGGAATTGAGTTCAAAACGTTCAGTTGTCACTATTTGTTTTTATAAGAGGGGGAAAGTATGACCGAGACAGCCATTTTCGAAGCCGGCGGATACCGCTACGTTCGTGGTCCATTTCAATATTCCGGAGGCGTTGCAGCTGAAGATGGATTTGCAATCGAGCGTGTGCGGTTCCAAACACCCGTACCTTTAGAGGAGGGTTTCGCTCGGATTGAGGCATACTTGGATGGGATTGGCCGACCCTACACAGCATTTGCCGCTTGCGAGCTTCGATCGCCAGAGCCTTTCTCGGAGCAGGGCTTTATCGATTTTAATCGTGTTTATGTTGGGACGTTGGAGCGATGGGGTGTCTTCAGGGATGATGAAAATCCAGTAGCACGTTCCAATGTATGTCCGGAAATAGATGGTCCGTCAGAACCTAGTTTTCATGCATTTAGTTATACCGTGCCGGCCGAAAAAGGTCTTGCGCCTAGTTTTGTGATTGCAGGGTCGGCAGAATCTCCTGAAGGGGGAGCGACATACGAGGAACGCATTATACGGCTCGGCGAGACGTCCGAGGATGCAATGCTTCAAAAGGCGCAATATGTGATCGGAGCTATGGAAACTCGAATGTCTGCGCTAGGGGTCAGCTGGCGTAATTCGACGGTTACGCATGCCTATACGATCCATGATCTGCACCCCTTTCTTGCCGACGAACTTGTTTCCCGCGGAGCTGCAGCAGCCGGATTAACCTGGGTTTATGCCCGCCCGCCGGTCGTTGGCCTTGAGTACGAAATGGATGTAAGAGGCGTGTATTCCGAACATGTGGTGATTTGACGTAACAGCACTGACTTTTCGACGCATCCGACCTGGCTAAAAACCAAGAAGGGTCTGAAGCATTGTTAGTCTGCAAATAATAATCAGCCAAGGGTAAGTTTTGTCTGTATTAATTGGCACACCACATATCCTAGCCAGTATTGAGGCTACGTAAGTATGTGCGCAGGCTCTGCATCAATCGCTAAGCAGATCGTTATGAATGTCATTTCCATGCCGGCTGCTAACGTCCCGTCCATGCGTGAACGTGTTTCTGTGCCGGAGTGGTAGACGCGGATCCAGCTTGTCGCCTTTACCGCCTATTTGGGGTTAGACGATTTGACCGCGAACCACTTTCCGGCGCGTGTGCCGGATGCTTCCAATCGCTTTCTTATTAAGCCGACGGCCCTGCTATTTTCCGAGGTAACAGCATCTAACCTCTGTTGTTACAACCAAAAACGTGAATTCCTGTACGAAACTGCGCATGCTTCCAATCCGGCTGGCCCACGCATTCACGGTTCGATACTTCAGGCCCGGATGGATGTAATGGCAACGATATACCTCCATACAACAGCCGGCGCGGCTGTCTCAGCCATGGACTTGTGGCTTGAAATTTATTTCTTAGGCTTCAATGCGCTTCGCTGGTCAGGATGCATATCATCGTTACGAAGGTTTGGTCCACAAAGCTGAGGAAGGTCCCCGTCTGGTCGCCGACCTTGGAAAAAAGCATGTGATGTTTTTGAAAACCACGGGACATTGATCACCGGCCGGTCAACAACCGAATGTTTCCTGCTGCACCATTACTTGGAACGAGCATACGAGATTCAAATTGCGGCTATGGCATCCGGCGTGGTTTTGAGGAAGCCGCCTACAAATGAATGCCTCCAACTTATAACCTACCTCGATGTGACATAAGATAATGCCGGACTATTTGTCGTTTGTCTCGTTCTTCGAGAACAAACGTTCACGCTCCTTTGCTTCGGCTCTTGTCATTCCCCAGGTCGGTGGAATTTTTAGGTACTCCTTTTCTTCGGGTGTGTTGTCACGCCCAAGGATTTTATTTCGGTGAGGGAACCTCCCAAACTTCCTAATCGCGTCGCGATGGCCAATTGCAGACCGCATGGATTTCTCATCATTGAGGGTCTTATATTTTTCGACTGCAATATCCTGGTCTGAGAGGTTTTCGCTGTGTACAAATGGAAGATAGAAAAATTTTCGGGGCTCAACGCTCATCATTTTGTCGTATCCGCGCTCTAGTGCGATGCGCGAAATTGCACGTGCTTTTGGGTCTGTATGAAACGCTTCACTAGTGCCGCGATATATATTTCGCGGGAACTGGTCCAGTGAGATCACGAGAGCCAGACATTCCGCCGGTGCTTCTTGAAGATAATCTAAATTGCCAGCCGCGGCCTGCTTGTGGATATCCTCAAAATTATTGATCAATTCAGTATCGAATTCTGGTGTCGATTTAAACCAGATATTATTTCTTTCGATATTCGATGTCAGGTCGACGGTTCTAAACCAGAAATGAAGGATATCTTGGGCTGTTGGATCCATATGCGGGCGTTGCTCAATATCTCTGAGTTTGGCGGAGTTCTTCGAAATATGGGGTGATCTTCTGCGGAAAATTGGTAGGTGATAGAACTAGGGAAAATTTACTGTTTGCGGTCGCTTTGAGCCCAATCGTGATCTGCAATGTCAAATACGAGTCCATTGGGATCTTTATACTTTGTCTCCGCATCGACGCCAGGAATGTTGTCTGGCAGTTCCATAAAAAATTCACCGCCCAATTTGATCGCCTTTTCGCCCGTTGCTTCCTTGTCCTCGACGACGAAGCCTACGTGGTGCAGGCCGGCCCAATCTGGTCCATTCTTGCCGCCCTTTGTACCCTCCGGGAAATGCAGCAAAGTCAAATTCATTGTACCATCTGAGAGCATTACAGCATTGCCGAACTCGCTTTCAACGTCGCAAACGCGGTCTAGTTCAAAAAGCTGTTCGTAGTACGCGGCGGTCTCCTCGAGATTTGGGACCTGCATGGCAATATGGCGCAGCTTAGCCATCGCGGAATTCCTTTTTTCGTCTTTTTTCTACTGCCATTTTGCGGCGATCTGCTTAAGCTGTCCATATGCGCATAAAAAACATTCGCGAACGACCGATTTCCCTGTCAGATCCTATGTCAAATGCTGGGATTAGCTATCTTCATATGACTGCTTCGGCCGTCGCTATTGATATAGACGCCGGCGAAAAAGGTATAGTTACCGGATACGGGTTCTCGTCAGTCGGTCGATATGCCCAGAGTGGACTGATCGCGGAACGGTTTGCGCCGCGATTGATGGCCTGTGAAGAGTTGGAGGGCGCAGATGGTGGGCTCGACCCAGTGAGAGCGTGGGCCTCAATGATGACAAATGAAAAGGCGGGGGGCGACGGCGATCGAGCCGGCGCAATTGGCGTGCTTGATATGGCTCTGTGGGATGCAGCAGCGAAGATCGAAGGGATGCCCCTTTGGCAACTTTTATCGGAGCGTTTTAACGAACAAAAATATCACAAGCATGTGCCGGTTTACGCGACTGGTGGACATTATTATCCCGACGGCGACGTCAATGCTCTGATGGAGGAGGTTAAAGGTTACCTCGACCAGGGCTTTAAAACGATAAAGATCAAGTGCGGGCAGAATGATATTGCCGATGACTGCGCTAGGATCGAGGCCGCTTTATCGCTGCTTGATTACGACGGATCTCGATTGGCAGTCGACGTCAACTGTATGTGTTCAACGTCCCGTGAAACGCAGGAAATGGCGGATGCCTATTCACCATTTAAGCTGGCTTGGATTGAGGAGCCAGGGCATCCCCACGACTTCGAACTATTAACTGCTTTGACCAAATATTATGATGGCCCGATTGCAACCGGCGAAAACTTGTTCTCAATGTCTGAGACATACAATCTTCTGAGCTACGGAGGCTTGCGGTCGGATCGCGACTTGGTCCAGGTTGATCCGGCGTTGTCATACGGCATATTTGAGTACACAAGGATCATTGCCCTTATGGAAGCCGGTAAATGGTCTCGGTCTCAGTTGGTGCCGCATGCTGGCCATCTTCTAGCATATCATGCTGTGGCAGGTTTGCAGCTTGGCGCACACGAGATTGCGGCTCGGCCGGATTTTCTCCTCGGTGGGCTTCACGATGGTGTCGAGATTGCTGACGGCGAGGGAACGCTTCCCCAGTCGTCAGGCATCGGTTTTGAAACGCATGGAAAGCTGTGGGAGGTTTTGAAGACCGTTTAGGTGACTGCTGTTCAGAGCTAGGCACCTCCTAATGTCCTGCTACTATATACACGCATAGAAATTTTGAGGTGTAAGCCGGTATTATTGTCCGGGGTTTTATAAACGCAAAAGTATTAACGAGGATAAAAATGTCGCAAACAGTTAAAGCTATCCGAATACATGAAACCGGCGGGCCTGATGTAATGCGCTGGGAAAACGTCGACGTCAACGAACCGCAATCGGGAGAAGTTTTAATCCGACATACGATTGCCGGTCTGAATTTTATAGATATCAATCACCGGGCAGGGACCTATCCGCTCACGTCTTTACCGGCGATTATAGGGATGGAGGCAGCAGGCGAGATAGAGGCCGTGGGCGACGGGGTAACTATGTTTGCGCCGGGTGATCGTGTAGTGCATTGCATGAATGTTGGCGCGTATTCGGAGAAGATGATTATTGGGGCAGATCGACTGATCCGGCTTGCTGACCACACTTCAGATGAAGTAGCGGCGGCTGCAACACTTCAAGGCCTTACGGCGCATTACTTGCTGCATGAATCCTGGAAAGTTGAGCCTGGCGATCGTGTATTGGTGCAGGCTGCAGCTGGCGGCGTCGGTCTTCTGTTGTGCCAGTGGGCCAGCTACAAGGGGGCGACGGTAATCGGTACAGTCGGCAATGACGAGAAAGCTGAATATGCTTTGGCACACGGTTGCGCACACCCGATAGTCTACACTCGAGAAGATTTTGTAGAACAGGTGAGTGAAATTACCAATGGGAAGGGCGTGGACGTCGTCTATGACGCCGTCGGCAAGGATACCTTTGAAAAAGGTTTGTCATGCATTTCTGAACGTGGCCGGATGGTTTCTTATGGTGTCGCGTCGGGGCCGATCGAACCTGTTGATTTGCGCGTTTTGCGCTCCCGCTCCGCTTCAATTGCGTGTGGCGGTCTAGGTAGCTTTATCAAGGACCCAACCGAGCGTGGAGCCAACGCCGATGAACTCTTTAGCCTGATTGCGGATGGAACCCTAAAAGTGGAAATTAATCAACGTTACGCGCTTTGCGATGTAGCGGATGCACATCGCGAGCTTGCAAGTCGGAAAACTATAGGTTCGAGTATACTTATAATTTGACGCTTCAATTTTGTTACAGTGGTGACGTTTTATAGAAGGCTGAGTTATGATCGCGGCTATCTGTAATACTCATAACAGAGTTTTACTGCGTTCCAGCTTCCCCCGCCTTTCCTTTGCTTTAAATTGGAGGATTAGGCACTCATCAGATCGCGCCAGGCGGAATATTGGGCGCGGAGAGGTAGCTCACTGGTCCCTACTTCGCCAATTTTGCCCCCGTCATCCTGCTTACGATCGTGGCCAAGTCCCCGTGATAAATCGATCCAGTCGGTATCGGACTGACATAGCGCCATCTGTATGTTGTTGAACATGGCGATATCGTCGGTCGTGATTTGCGACGCCGGAGAGTTAAGTGCAGTAAGAAAACGAACGCTCCGCTGATACATTTCTTCGGGTGCGCCTTTTAAGCGGAAACACATCGAATGCACAATGGTTCGATCCACGCTCTCAGGCTGGAGCAAACGCATCTGTTGGTGTTTAGGATTAAGGATCAGGTTTGGGTAAATAAGGTGGTTAAAAGTATCCCAACTCATTATGTCGTCGGCTCGGTTTTCACCATAGGCGTCGACCATTGATTTTCTGTATTGGTTTACCACCGGGTCTCCGTCGTTTGATTGGGTAATAGGACCTTCTTTGTAAAAGCCACCCATATAGGAATGACCGCCGGCGAAACCGTGGATCTCGACCTCGTCCATTTTCGATAATGGTAGTCCATTTCCCTTAAACATTTGCAGCGCGTGGTTCTCTATTTCATTTTCGAGACCATCGGCGACTGACTGGGCGGCGTCTACGGATGACGCATGGACGATCGATGCATGCATTAGGTCGTTGGCGTTCTCCATGTGAAGCTTCCAATTACCCTTGTATTGCTGCCTAAAGCCGCCACCTGACATTTCAATCTCGCCGCCTGGAGCACGATCTACCATATTGTCAAAGGCTCTTGTCATCGGTCCGAGATACTCGATTAGCGACGGTCCATATGGCGCCTTGCTTGCGAAGATAAAGCCGCGGTAAATATCAACCCGGGCGGCGCGGTCTAACGCTAAAGCGGGATCTTTAGGGTCGATTTTCCCGTTATAACCCCTCCCGTGTGGGATGCCGATCAGAGAGCCATCGGTCGCGAAGGACCATCCGTGGTAAGGACAAACGAAACGTTTCTTAGCGCCCCGTCGGGCGCTACAAATCTTCATGCCGCGATGGGTGCAACGGTTGGCGAAGACGTGGATTTCTCCGTCGGTGTGGCGTGAAACGATCATTGGGCGTTTGCCGATGTAAGCGGTGACGAACTGGCCTGGTTCTGAAAGTTGGCTTTCATGAGCGACGAATAACCAGACATGGTTGTAAATACGTTCCATTTCCGCGTCGAAAATCGTCGCATCGGTGTAAACTCTCCGATGCACACGACCTTCCTGAGCGAGGTCTGTGAATTTATCTGTCATGCCTCGGATAAAAGCATCCCTTCGTTCCTCGGTAAATGTTCAATTTTACAGATTAATTTTTGAGTGAGCTTCATAGGCTGCACGTTTGCAATAGGTTTTCGCGATCAACATTGGAGTAACAGGGCTAAGTAAGTTGTCAGATGATTTAATCGGCTGTCACGAGACGTTCTTTCCATTTTTCAGCCATGCCTTTCGACGAGTTATCGCCTAGCCGAGAAATGGCCTGCTCGACAAAATCTGTTTCGGCTTGATCGATAAAATGTTTTATAAGCCTCAGAGTGACCGGTCCCGGCAGTTTGTCTTCGGTATCATTAATCTCTGTTCCGTTCAGTTTATTTACAGGCAGGATCACCGGCGTCGTGCTGCATATAAAAGCTTCGTCGGCCGCATAAATGTCATACGGAGTAAAATCGCCCTCTACCGTCTCGATCCCAAGCTTTTTGGCAATCTCTAAAATCGCTGTTCGAGTTACACCGCCCAATACATTTCGAGGAGATGATGTGCAGAGGCGGCCTTCCGCTACAAAAAAGAAATTACCCGTGTTTGTCTCCGCAATATTACCCGCTGCATCGAGCATTAGCGGAGTGGCTCGCGGGTTGGCGCGTTTGACCTCTATCGCAGCTTGTATTTGGTTCATACGGCTTAGAACCTTCGCCTTGGGGTCAATACTATCCGGTGGTGTACGACGCACGCCAGGCGTAACGAGTTCGATACCCTCGAGGTAACTGGCCGCGAAGTTGTCAAAGTCGATTTCGACGCAGAACATTGAAACAATGGTCGAAGATGGTCTGCCTGTAACGTTGTCTCCTCGCGTTATAACATGCCAGACTGCATAGTCGCTTTCTGCGTCGACGCGTCCAAGGTTTTGGGTCAGCGTTTGCTCAGTGGCATTCGCAAGTTCGGCTCGGGTAAGGCCAGGATCTATCCGTACATAAGCGAGAGACCGGAAAAGGCGATCGAGATGCGTGTCTAGTCGGAACAGTTTATGACGAAAAGTTCGGGTAACTTCATAAACGCCATCGCCGCCAAAAAAACCACGCTCGGTTACTGGCACCAAAGCTTTGTATTCGGGCAGAAATTTGCCGTTTAGATAAATAATACTCTCGGGGTTCATCAGAATATACTAGCCGTATTGAGCGTTTTTGTCTTTTTTTGATAATGGGTCACCAACAGTTTGGTAACTTTCCTCTAAAAAGATACTAGGTGCTACCGGACTAAGGCCTGAAATTGGTTCCGTCGTCGGCTTGTAAATATGAGTTTTTCTACCTCCTTGGCAAAAGACCGGCCGAATAAAGAATAAGACACCGAGGCATAAATATTTGAGTATTCGCCTTCAAATTGAGACAGTTCAAGGGCGCTGGACGACACTCCCAGCAAATCTGCGCGGTGTAATCTTTGTATCCGTTGGCGCGGTTCTTCTTACAATAATGGCAGTATTCGTAAAAATACTGGGCGAGACAATCTCAGCAGCCCAGCTGATGTTTTGTCGTTCGTTGGTGGGTTTCCTTATTTTTGCCCCCTGGTTGATCGCAACTGGCGGTTTAACGTTTATTCGCACAAAAAGGTCGCAAATGCACTTGCAGCGTGGTTTTTGGGGTGCCTGCGGTAATTTCTGTTTTTTCTATGCTATTACCCACCTCTTATTGGCCGATGCAATGGCCTTACAGTTTTCACGGCCGCTTTTCATGATACTGCTGGCGTTTCTCTTTTTGCAGGAAATTGCAGGTCGCCAGAGGATCGTTATCACTTTTATCGGCTTCACCGGCATTATTATCATGCTCCGCCCTTTTGATGCTGGCTTTGATCCAAATGGCATTGTCGCAGTGATAGGCGCAATATTCGGTGGGATGGTTGTAATTTGTATTAAAAAGCTCTCTTCAACCGAACCAACGCGCCGAATCATTTTCTATTACGCGTTCTATACGACCTTATTCTCAGCTATTCCGGCGGTTATCTTTTGGACTACCCCGACGTTGAATGAGATCTGGATCCTAATATTGATCGGGTTCCTTGGAATATTGGGTCAATCTTGCATAACTCATGGTTTTACGCTCGGCGAAGCTACGATCACAGTACCATTCGATTATATGAGGATAGTGTATTCCGCAATTTTCGGTGTTCTGCTGTTCGCAGAGGTGCCGAGTTGGTGGAGTATTGGCGGTGCGATTTTGATCATTGCGAGCAATCTTTATTTGTTAAGGCGCGGTTAGTGTTATGGATGTTAGTCTTCGGATCGAAATTTCTTAAGTCGAGGAGTTGATCCAGTGTTTACTGACAGTGAAGGTTCAGCATGAACCCAATACGAAAATTTTCTCGTAATAAATTAGCAATTGGCCTTTTTGGATCGAACTGCGACGGCGGCCTTGCTTGCTCTACATTTCCTGAACGTTGGGAAGCTTCGTGGGATAATTGCCGAGAGTTAGCAATCCACGCTGATGATGCCGGTCTGGACTTTATGTTGCCTCTGGGACGTTGGATTGGATATGGCGGGATAACTAACCATAATGCCTCAAACTTCGAGACTATCACCTGGGCTTCGGGTCTTTTGGCGGTTACCCGGAATATCATGGCTTTCGGTACTATTCACGTCACCGCCCACTCCCCTGCTGTCGCAGCTAAACAGATGGTGACGGCAGATCACATCGGCGGCGGACGTTTTGGGCTCAACATCGTATGCGGTTGGTACCAAAAGGAATTTGATATGCTTGGGGTCGATCTAGGGGACCATGAGCGGCGTTACGACCTCGGCCAGGAATGGATTGACCTCGTGAACCGAATTTGGAGTGAAGACGAACCTTTCGATTTTACCGGTGAGTTTTTCCATACCAGGGGAACAGTTTTACATCCTAAACCCGTTGGCAATGTGCGTCCTATGGTAGTTTGCGCGGGAACCTCGGGTAGAGGCAGGGACTATGCAGTGAGAAATGCCGACATGCTATTTCACACTTTCTACGATTACGAAAAATTTCGTCACGATTGCATAGCTTTGCGGCAAGCAGGGCGCGACATAGGCCGAGACGTAGGCTTATTCACAAATTTAGGTGTCGTTTGCCGACCAACTCAGAGGGAGGCTGAGGAGTACCATCATTATTACGCTGTCGAATATGCGGATATAGAAGCTTGTCGGACCATGATGGTAGAGCGTGGGATTGATACTAAGGACATTTCTGAGGCCGAGCGACGACGTTTTCACCTTCGGGCCGCGACGGCCAACGGCGCAACACCGATAGTAGGGGATCCCGATAGCGTGGCTGATCAGTTGGCCAAACTTTCAGACGCCGGTGCCAATGCAGTGGCTATTGGTCTGCCAAATTATTTGAACGATCTGCCTATCTTTGTAGAAGAAGTCTTGCCGCGCCTCGAGGCAAGGGGATATAGAGTACCGTCACCTAGAGGTGTTTAAGAGGATTGGATGTTTTCATGTCGATTACGCTGTGTCGCCAAACGCTAAAGGTAATAATTTTGACGTTTTTAAAATTCTCTCAAACATTGACCTCTTTCACGCAAACACCGGCGATTCTGCTAAGGTCCGCTATCTGAATTAATCGCGGGAGCTTGCTTATGCCTTCCAGATTGTTTGCTTTTGGGGTCACGTTCGGTATTGCCGCGTTGATGACCTATGTCCTGGTAACGGGGCGGGATCTTTTAATTCCGTTCGCGATCGCGGTAATGATCTGGTATGTGATTATTGCACTCTCTCGTCTGATCGAGGTTCAGCTGAGTGCGCCAAGCTGGCTATCTCTGTCCGCATCGATTATTTTTTTTGTTGTAGTGCTTGGGCTAATCGTAGAATTAATCAGTGGAAATATTACCGCTGTGCGTGACGCAGCGCCAACCTATCAGGCTAACCTTGAAAAATTAGTCGAAAGCGCAATGAAGCTTTCAGGACTTACAGAACTGCCAACCATAGCGAACATTGTGGACCAGGTTGATGTAAGGGCACTGATTAGCGGCGTCGCCGGCGCGGTTGCAAAAGTGGCTGGGAATACAGGTTTAATTGTCATCTACGTTATTTTTCTGTTGGCCGAACAGCGAACATTCCCTCGGAAGATAGAGGCTTTGTTCCCAGAAGCCGGACGGCGAAAAGAGGTTCAGATCATCTTGTCTGATATTCAGAAACGCACCCAAACGTATATTGCGGTAAAGACGCTCCTCAGCTTGGTAACGGCAGTTATAAGCTATGTGGTTCTTGTTGCAGTGGGTTTGGACCTCGCCGGTTTTTGGGCCTTCGTTATTTTCTTGTTAGCTTACATTCCAACAATTGGTTCTTTGCTTGGTGTAATCTTTCCGGCTCTGATGGCGTTGCTCCAGTTCGGCGGCATAAGTGAATTTCTTATTATTGCGGTAGGACTAGGCGCCGCCCAGTTGGTTATTGGCAATGTGCTTGAGCCCCGAATGATGGGGCGGTCACTCAACCTTTCGTCGTTAGTGGTAATCGTGTCGTTGGCAGTGTGGGGGTCACTATGGGGTGTGACCGGCATGTTTCTGTCGGTCCCAATCACCGTCGTCTTGATGATTATACTCGCCCAATTCAAACAGACACGCCCGATCGCGATCCTTCTGAGTGCGAACGGGAAAGTCTGAAGTTACACAGGTTTTTCGACGACTACTTGAAATAACCAAGAGCCTGCCACCATAGATATAAAAGAGGCATTATCAGGATCCATGCGGTGGCGCACATCGCAAGAATAAGCCGCGTCAAATGAGCCATTGATATACCAGCCAGGTGCGCCGCCAGTATGAAGGGCGGAAATTGGTATGCAAACATCGCCATCGTCCAGCTTAGCGGTTGCGTCAACAAAACTGTCTTTATCGGCCAGCCTGTGGAGGCTGCTATTTCGGTTGCAAGCGTTGTCATTATAGCGGGTTGTCCCGGCACAGTTGTTACAAGCCCCATTGCAGCACCTACAGCACTGATAGTGACAAAATTTAAAAAGTCTTGACCCTCGGTTAAAGGTATAATGTCAAACAGAAAGCCACTGATATATGCACCAAGGCCAGCATCGGCGACCACCGCACCCATGCCGATAACGCCGGCCACAAAAAACCATGGCGCATATGAAATTTTACTCATCATGATTGATGCGGGGACAAGGCCAACGCGCGGCAGCATACAAATTAAAGCAGCGCCGAGCGCGATCCATGCCGGCGACACACCGTGTGCAAAATCCGTTAGCCAAAGACCGAGTGCAGCGGCTAGCACCATCATTAAACGTGTCTGTTCTGCAGAGGATTTGATGGGTGCAACTTTGTCGTCATCTTTTTCGATTTCGTCTGCGAATAGTGTTCGGCACAGCAGTGGAATCGCGATGATTGATACAGTGCCGATAACCGGAAAGTTGGCGATTAGATATTCGGCGTATGTGAAGGTTATGCCGTGAATACTCTCGGTTGCACCCAGCCACCCCAAATTTGGCACTGCTGCGGGAAGTACTGCGAGACTTGGATAAACTGATCCCGCCGCAACGGCTAAGCCCATCCCAGCACGTCCATGGCTTCCTGGCCCAAACCCAATTTCATCCGCAAGTGCCATGAAGATTGGAATCATGATCACAATACGCCCGGTGTTTGAGGGAATAATGAAGCAAAGGACTGTGCTCACTGCGGTAATTCCGCATAGAATTCCAAAATAGCTGCTGGGAAAGATTTTTAAGAGCCAGCTAGCAAGCGTTCGGCCGAAACCGGTTTCTTGGACCGCGGCGCCAATTATTAGCCCGCCAAAAATCATCCATACTGCCGCAGAATGAAACCCGGAAAAAACCATCGGCGCTGCGGCATCTGTCAAGACCATCGCGAGAAAAAAGAATATTATAGCCGTGAAGTATTCTGGGACGATGCCACTGGCCCAAAGTGAAACCGCCACAACTACGACGGCGGCGATCTGCATCGTATCAGAAGACGCGCCGAGGGGTGGTGTCTGACACCATAAAAATATCCCAACTAACAGGCCGATGATCGTCACCGATACCGGGAAAATGCCTATGCTTTTGTCCATTATAAGAAACTGCGGGGCAGCTTGTGGTGTGTCAATACGACAGGACACTTTATGGGCTTAGTTCTGTTGCGTGGGTGAAGAGGTCGCGGTATGTCGAGGAGCGAGTAAATAGGAAAAGCCATGAACAATGCCGAACTGATTGTCCAAATACTCAAGAAAGTGGGAACTACCCATGGGTTTGGGATCCCCAGTGGAAACGTTCTACCGTTGATGGAAGCTATGCGACTGCATGATCTACCGTTTGTCCTCACTGCTCACGAGGGGTCTGCTGGTTTCGCCGCAGATGTCATGGGTAGAATGTTGGAGGTGCCAGGCCTCTGTATCGCAACTTTGGGTCCCGGAGCAACGAACCTTGCCACCGGTGTCGGGAATGCTTGGCTTGATCGGTCACCGATGATTGCCATTACCTGTAACTTGCAAACTGATCAGCTTGGCCGGCGGATCCAGATGTATATTGATCACCATCAACTTTTTAGACCGATCACTAAGGCGACTTTACCGCTGCGTGAGGGTTGCGTTGCGGCGACGGTGGCTGAAGCCGTTAAGATCGCAATGTCTGAACCAAGGGGGCCGGTGCATCTTGATCTTCCGGAGGATGTTGCTCTCGCCACAGCGACTGAGACTATCCCGGAGATACCTGGTTTTGCACCTATAGAATCTGCCAGCTCTAAAAGTGTTAACGCTGGTCTTGAAGTAATGGCGATGGCCAGGCGCCCGATAGCTTTGTTTGGATCAAATAGTATGCGGATGAGAGATCCCGGGCTTTTGTTGTCGTTTATAGAGCACCACGGTTTGCCTTTCTGCACAACCACAATGGCGAAGGGGATGATAGACGAAGATCACCCACTATCCATCGGGTGCATTGAGCGTGGCAAGCGGCAACTGCAAAGGTCTTTCTTACATTCTTCGGATTTGATTGTAGGGGTTGGCTACGACACCATTGAAGTTGAGTATGAGGCTTGGATTGGCGATACGCCGCTCTTACAAATCGACATCGAAAAGGCGGACGTCTCAGCGTCAGTGGATGTAAAAGGCGAAGTGATCGGCGACCTTGATAACTCGTTAGAACAGATGGTAGCGATGGACCCAACCTCAAATGTTTGGGGCCAAGACGAGATAGATGGGCACAGGTTGAAATTTCATGCCGCACTGCGTCCGAGCGCGACGACCTTTACGCCGCACGAAGCAATTGACGTGGTGCGCGATATACTGCCACCTGAGGGTATTTTAACATTCGATGTTGGCGCACATACGCATCAGATTGCCAGCCAGTGGGTCGCGCATTTTCCGAAGACGTTTCATATAACTAACGGCTGGTCATCGATGGGGTTCGGTCTGCCGTCCGCTATTGCCGCTAAGCTAGCGCGCCCAGATCTCTCAGTAGTATGCATCCTTGGAGATGGGTGTTTCCAGATGACTTGCGGCGAAATGGCGACAGCAAAACGTCTGGGCATTTGCCTTCCCGTCATCGTTCTTGATGATCGGTGGCTTGGGCTTATCCGGGTTAAACAACAACGCCGCCAACTACCGGTTTACGGAACCGCATTGCAGGAAGAAGATTATTCCGAGCCGCCAGCGCATTACTTTGGTGTTCCTGCCGTTGGAGTTAGGGATGCCGAAGCCTTACGAGAAAAACTTAGCCAAGCGTTAGAGAGTAAAGGACCCACAGTAATAGAAGCCATAGTCGATGCGGAACATTATTTAGACACGGTCTTTGATTAAGAAAATTTTGAACGTAAAATTAGGGTTAAAATACAGCCGAGGGGAATTTTGATGGTGTATACGCTCGAACAGCTATCTGCCGACTGCAGAGCCGCTATGGATGCAGATCCAGGTCCTGCCGGTCGAGAGAGGGTTAGGGATTTTGTCTCGCAGGCGTGCAACGATGATGATTTCGTCGCCGAACATTTTAACCCGGAAAACACAACCCCCCGCAAGGTAATCTATGAGGATAAAAAACATAAGTTTTGTATCCTGGCCCATGTATACGAGGGTGCGAAAGGCTCCAATCCCCACGACCACGGTCCTAGTTGGGCAATATATGCACAAGTGGAGGGCGTAACGACCATGACGGATTGGGAAAAAATAAAGGAGCCCGAGAATGGCAATCCCGGCGAGGTTCGTAAATTAAAAGACTACGATATGCATAGAGGGGATGCTTATCTATATAATGAGGGAGATCTGCATTCACCTTCGCGTTCCGCAACAACCCGATTAATCCGGGTTGAAGGCCAGAACCTAATTGGTGTGAAACGAGACACTTATAAAGCAATTGATTGATCCCGACTTGCGAAACCCTTGCATCGCTATAGTCGAGAGGTGTCCAATGGCTATCATGCGTTTGGAACTGAATTTGGTTGCAATGAATTTGCTCAGGGTAGTCCGCCGCCTCAGCACTTGCTGGGTGTTGATCTAGAGTATCATAGCAAAATAACTTAAGTGTCCGATAAGGATATTAAGTCCGCCAAAGAGTACATACCGGCAGCACTGAGGATCATAAAAGTAAGAGAAAATAAAAACTTATTTCTTATCAGTGTTGGTACCGTGTAATTGCCTGCGGGCTGTCTCTCTTAACTCCGCTTTTTCGAGACTCAACTTATCTTTCAAGCTCATCAGGTAGGCAGAACCTGCCAAAATCAGAACAGCTCCTGCTGCTGAAATAAGTAATAGTGGCTCAGCCTCTTTTCCTTGGCCGATTATTGTTCTGCAAAGTGCTGTGATTGCAATGATAATTGGCAATGTTACAGGTATCCTCCTGCTCGCGTAGAAGGCACCCACCATGCCGACAATCTCAGCGTAGATGAAAAATAAAAAGAGATCCGAGAGACTTACGGACTGCGATATCCATACGGCTTTTAAATCAATAACCGCTGCAACCATGGTAAGCGCGCCGATGATCGCCAACAAGACTTTTTCACTAATAATCGTGGTCCAATGGAGCCCATTGTTGAAGCCGAGGTCATCCCCGAAAAGAGCTTTGAGGATTTTTGGGGTCCGATTTTCCATACAACTACACCCTGATTTTTATGATGTTATTACGTTGGTTGTGCCAAATAGGATTTTGTTCAAATCCCCCTAAGTCAAAGGGTTGAGACTGAGGTTCAGTCAGATCTGACAGAGGAGCAACGTATGCACTTATGGGTGCTCCGACGATGCGCTGTCTTCGAGAGCAATGAGACCCATCCCAGTGGTCATTGGTGCGTAATAATTACGGTGGATCCGTTTAACATTTTCGCTCATTGCACCGCGCATCGTGAGCCACATTATAAGCTCGACCGCCTCTGCGCCGGCCTGTTCCATGATTTGCTGATGCGTCATTTCTGTAAGTACGTTCGGATTTGTTTCGATCTTATCTAAGAAGTTATTGTCAAACTCAGTGTTAAGGTGCCCGAACCTTGCACCATTAAGCTGATGGGACATGCCGCCAGTTCCCAGAATAACGACGCTCTTGTTTTCGGGGTAGGCCTCGACTGCTTCTCGGATTGCTTGGCCTAGTTTCCAGCAACGAAGTGCTGTGGGTAACGGGTGTTGTATTACGTTGACGGCGACGGGGACCACTTGAACCGGCCAAACCTCATCGTAATCCCAACAGAGATGCATCGGAACTAAGAAGCCGTGTTCAACCGACATCTCCTGGCACACAGTGATATCAAATTCATTGTAGACTAGTGAATTACATAGGTGCCAAGAAAAATCGGGATTGCCCTCGAAATCAGGTAGTGGACGGCGACCCCATCCCTCATCGCCTACCGCGTAGTTTTCAGCCGCTCCAACTGCAAAAGTAGGGTATTTGTCGAAAAAGAAGTCGCAGCCATGATCGTTGTAGACGACTATAGCAATGTCTGGTTTTTTTTCATTTAGCCACGTTTTGACGGGCTTATAACCGTCAAACAAGGGCTTCCAGTCGGGTTCGTTTTGGCGTCCCTGATCATGAACAAGCCCGATTGAGGGTACATGCGACGTGCCGATACCAGCGATGATTTTAGCCATAGCCTTAGCCTAGTTATTTTGCGCCTGCGGCGTTACGAGTTGCGAGAAATTCTTCGTATGTTTCATCCCGTTGATGAGCGCCGATCTGGTACAAACCGTGTCCTGTAACTGCTCCTATTTTCATAATCATATAAATATTACCTCCATATTCATTCATTATGGTGCGCCAGTCCCTATCTCGAATGAGCTGACGTTCGACGTCCTCAAGGTCAGCCGACGCCAGCACTGCCTCTTCGTCTGCAATGAATGCTTCACGGTTTTCTGGTTTGCACATAGACATCGCAAATTTATTAAGCCGGTATCCTCTCCGACTCTCTTTGGGCCCAAAAACCTGTGTATCCGCAATAGGGCGGGATTTGTCTAATTGAACTGCCATATCATTTCTCTGCTTGAACATGGCGAGATACTACAGCGTGTTTACCTGACCGTGAATGGATCAACACCATAGATCTCTAATTCATCGCCGAACCACCATCGACCGCCAGTAATTGGCCGGTGATGAAATCGCTCTCGGCACTGGCAAGAAAGACACACGCGCCTACAACATCATCGGGGACCTGTTCACGTTTTATTGCGCGCGTCTCTGTCCCCATTGCTATATGATTGCGCACGTTATCCTGCGCGAGGACTGCGTCGGTCATAACGCCACCGGGAGCAATTGTATTCGCGCGTATGCCGTCAACGCCTAATTCACGAGCGATAGATCGTGTAAAAGAAATCACGGCACCCTTTGAGGTATCGTAATGCAGCAGGTTCGTCTGACCCTTTAAAGCGCGACCCGATGAAATATTGATGATTTTCCCGTATCCCCTCTTTTGCATGTGAGGTACGACCGCTTTTGTGCAGAGGAATGTGCCATTGATATTGACATCAAGTATCTGGTCCCATTCCGTCTTTTCTATCTCGAGGATTGGTTTTGCGGGGACGTGAACCCACAGTGCGGCATTATTGACTAAAACATCTATGCCACCAAACTTATCTAGCGTTTTCTCCACCATATTTTGCACAGCAGCTTCATCGGTAACATCGGTCTTAACAAACATCGGTTCGCTCCCGAGGCCCTCGACCTTTTTTATTAGTTTATCTGCTGGCACTACATCCGCTATGACTACGCGGGCACCTTCCGCCACGAATTCCCGAACGTATGCCGCACCGATACCCTGTGATCCGCCGGTTATAATGGAAACCCTGTCTTTAAGTCTCAGCATATTGTCGCCCCCCCCCTTAAGCTTGGAAATGATCCTCTGAAATCCAACGACCTATAGCTGTCAATCGCTCGTCTTCATCGAACTGTCCTAGTATTTGAACTCCGACCGGCACATTGCCGACTGCCATCAGTGGTAGTGATAAGGCTGGCATGCCTACCACCGATGAACCTTCGTTAAATACAGCACTACCTTGATCCATTCCAACAGGGCCGGGACCCGGCGAAGAGAGTGTTATAAAAGCGTCAGCTCTGAGAGCGAGTTGTCGGTGCAGATCCCTTATACGAACTCTGCGGTTTAGTGCCTCGCGATACTCAGCTTGGCTTAACCCTTCTGCTTCCTTTAGCCCCATTAAAAGCCGTGGTGGTATCTTATCTGGATAGCGTTCTTTGTATTGAAGCATCGGCCATTTAAATTCAAATCGATAAAGGCTACGCCATAGCTCAGGCATTTCCGCGAATGCTTGTTCGTAAGCCTCGATTGAAGGGTCGTCTGTCCGGTCATAGATCTCTACTCCGGCAGCACGTAAACCGTCGAGGAATTTTGCAAATTCCGCTTTGGTAGTATCGTCAGTCTGGCCCCAACCGGCGGTATGAAGTTGAATCAGACGAGATGGTTTCCGAGGTGCGGGTGGCTCGTCGGCGCCAAAAAGGCCTGGGTAACCAGGATCGCCGCCGCCGAACCTCGAAATGTGTCGTGACATTATCCAGACATCGGATAAATCGCCCCCAAACACGCCCAAATGATCCATGCTATGTGCTGCGGAAAAGACGCCTTGCCTGTTTAAAGCCCCAAAAGTTGCTTTAATGGCGTAGGCCCCGCAGAAACTCGCGGGTCGTATAGTAGACCCCCGCGCGTGCGTTCCCAGCGCTCCTGGGATGGTGCCCCCGCCGACTGCGGCAGCCGTGCCTGAAGAGGAACCGCCGGGTGTCCTCGTAAGATCGTGAGGGTTTCGGGTCCGTGATGGGTCACCCCCGCCAAAGGTGACGGTGACGGTCTTTCCTAGGATGACTGCGCCGCCCTCTCGTAGCGCGTTAACGGAGGCCGCGTCGCGAATTGGCCTGTTGTTCTTAAATAGCTCACTTCCGTATTCGGTGGGCATGTCTACGGTTTCTATGAGGTCCTTAACACCGATCGGCATTCCATCCACAAGCGATAGTGATCTTCCCTCCGCATAACGTTTCCCGGCCTCATCCGCAGCAGCGCGCGCAGGCTCGGAATTAACAATCTCCCACGCCATTACATCGTCTTCTATCGCGTCGATCTTTTCGAGGCAGCGTTCTAAGTAGGCTCGCGGTGTATCACTACCGTCATGAAAACTGGATACTGCGTCATGGAACGTCATCAGATTATGGTTATTTGGATCATAAACTGGATTACTCACGTCGTAGGGCCTCCCGTTCTGGCTTTTCTCGTTTTTGATTAGTATACCGGAAATAGACGTGAAAGAGTATTTAGAGGGCAGGGGTATGAGCAAATCACTTGAGGGAAAACGAGCGCTGATTACTGGTGCTGGCGGTGGCATGGGTCAAAGCCATGCCGTTCTGATGGCAGAGCGCGGGGCAGACATTGTAATCCATGACATAAAAGCCGATGGCGCGGAGGAAACTGCCGAGATGGTTCGAAGCGTTGGGTGCGACGCAAGTGTGTTGGTTGTAGATATTCGCGACGTATCGGCCTTTACAGCTGCCGTATGTGATGCTGGTCCTGTGGATATCCTAGTTAATAATGCTGGCGTAGGGGGTGCCCGGCGAGCAATCGAGGATATTAATGAAGATGTTTACAACCAGATGTTTGAAGTGCACGTGCGGGGGACATTTTTTGCGACGCAAGCTGTTTTGCCGTCCATGAAAAAGAATAAAGACGGTAGGATCATAAATATTTCGTCGATTTACGCGATGGGTGGCAGTCAGCTCGCCAGCCATTATGCCGCCTCTAAATCTGCTATCTCTGGCTTCACTAAAAGCTGGGCGCGGGAATTGGCTCCATGGCGGATTAAGGTAAATGCTGTTGCGCCGGGCTTCATCGTTACCGGTATGACTGAGGGATCTAATCCGCCAGAAAAAATTGCGGAACGCGAAAAACTGATGCCCCTCGGAGAATTCTGCAAACCGATCGATATATCCTACGCTGTCGCCTGGCTTGCCAGCGCCGAGACAGAATTAATATCGGGCCAGGTTATAAGTCCAAATGCCGGTGAAGTGATTGTGGGGTATTGACGCCCGCATAGATTCACCGTTTCCTACCCCAGCATAAAGGTCGCGTATTGATGTTCCAATGCGGGCGACGGCGTTTAAGATTATTTCCTAAAACTAGTTGCCTCGCCGATGATTTCTGATGAATTAATCACTTTCAGCCCCAAGGTTTTTATCCCACTAACCAAGTTGTGTCGTGATGTATGCCATTACTGCACATTTGCGCATGCACCCCGGTCAGGAGAGCGCGCGTTCTTAACCGCCAATGAAGTGATTGATATTGCGAAAGCGGGCGCCGAAGCTGGATGCACCGAGGCGTTATTCACCCTCGGCGACAAGCCAGAACGTCGTTATCGCCTGGCCCGTGAGGAACTGATCGAACTTGGGCACGAAACGACTATTTCCTATCTCGCTGAAATGGCTGGTCGTGTGCTCCGAGAGACGGGGCTTTTGCCGCACATCAATCCCGGAGTGATGACTGCCAATGATATCGCCCAATTAAGACCCGTTTCCGCCTCAATGGGGATCATGCTCGAAGGAATTGCTTCGTCCTTGGTGTCCAAAGGTGGGCCACACTTTGGATCACCTGACAAGGACCCTGCGGCTCGTCTTGAGACCATCCGTCTTGCAGGTGAGGCGCGAGTTCCGTTTACGACCGGCATATTGATTGGGATTGGGGAGACGCCGGATGAGCGTATTTTGGCATTGCGCGAAATACAAAAACTTCACCGCCGCTACGGACATATTCAAGAAATAATTATTCAGAATTTCCGAGCTAAGCCAGGTACGAAAATGGCAAACGCCCTGGAGCCCACTATTGATGATCTAAAATGGACTATTTGTGCGGCTCGGGAGGTGTTTGGAGTTGATATGGCCATACAATCTCCTCCAAACCTGACGGCGGAAGATTTTCCAGAGCTGATAGATGCTGGATTGAACGACTGGGGCGGTGTTTCGCCAATAACGAGCGACCACGTCAATCCTGAAGCGCCGTGGCCGGCGATCGATCGACTTCGTAAGGGCACTTCCAGGAAGGGCCGGCTGCTCGCGGCACGATTGCCTGTGTACCCGAGGTATATTTTAGACGGTGACTGGCTTGACGAGAGGGTACGACCTTTTGTGGTCCAAAGTATGGATATTGACGGACTGGCTCGTGATGATGCCTGGTCCCCGGGGGGGGCGAATGTTAAGCCTGTAGCGCCATCAGTTGCTAGGGGTCAAAGCCGGTATCTGGGAAAATCGCTCAACCGGGCAATAAGAGGTAGAGAACTCTCGGAAGAAGAGTTGACCACGATGCTCACAGCCCGAGGTGGCGCCTATGTCGATTTGATTTCAGCTGCAGACGAAGTGCGGCGAGCAGTTTCGGGCGATACCGTTTCCTATGTTGTGAACCGAAACATTAATTACACCAATGTTTGCGGTTACCGGTGCGGTTTCTGTGCATTCTCCAAGGGTAAGTTGAGTGCTGATCGTCGAGGCCTGCCCTACGATTTATCTCTTGATGAAATATCACGTCGAACCAAGGAAGCCTGGGAGCGCGGCGCGACTGAAGTGTGCCTGCAGGGAGGCATTCATCCCAGCTACACTGGAGAAACCTATTTGTCGATCCTACGTGCTGTTAAAACGGCGGCACCCGGTATTCACGTACATGCGTTTTCGCCCCTCGAGATATCACAGGGCGCGGCAACAAATGGTGTCACCGTAGAGGCGTATTTACACCGGCTTAAAGATGAGGGTCTCGGTTCATTGCCCGGAACGGCGGCTGAAATTCTCGACGACGAGGTACGGTCCGTGCTTTGCCCGGATAAGCTATCGACCGATGAGTGGTCTCGTGTAGTGGAAACCGCCCACGGCGTCGGCCTTCGGTCTACTGCAACGATCATGTTTGGTCACCTCGAGAGACCTATTCATCAGGCGAGACATCTAATTCGGCTCAGGCAGTTACAAGAGAGAACTGGCGGTATCACCGAATTTGTGCCGCTCCCCTTCGTCCACATGGGGGCACCTATCTTTTTGCAAGGTTTTGCCCGACGCGGCCCCACTTTCCGCGAGACAATAATTTTACACGCGGTGGCACGTCTCGCTTTTAATCCGGTGATACCCAATATCCAGGCAAGCTGGGTAAAGCTCGGGAATGAGGGGATAGAGGATGTTCTGCAGGCCGGGGCGAATGACCTTGGAGGAACCCTAATGAACGAATCTATTTCTCGCGCGGCTGGAGCGATGCATGGGCAAGAATTATCTCCTTTGCTTCTAAGCGAGTTAATCAGGGGCGCTAAAAGGGAACCACGGCAACGTTCAACGCTCTACAATGACGTTCCGGATGAACGCAAGCGTGCAGCAAGTTGTGCGCCGCCGTTGATATCTGTAATCCAGACCCCTGCGTCCAAATTCGCACACGGAGAGGCGGCAGCATGACTAAAAAGCTACCTACTATCGCAGTTATTGGAGCCACAGGCGCGGCGGGATCTGGCTTAGCCACTCGATGGGCCGCTGCCGGGTACAGGGTTCTTGTCGGTTCTCGTTCGGCGGAGCAGGCGTCTATATTTGCCGCAGCGATAGGCGCTGAAGCCATGGATTACGTTTCCGCGGCCGCTAAATGCGATATCGCTGTACTGACTGTTCCTTATGAGGTTCAACGCGCAGTCCTCACAAATTTAAAAGATTCCCTTCAGGGTAAAATCTTGGTTGACGTCACCGTGCCATTGGCTGCGCCCAAAGTAACGCGGGTTCAGTTGCCGGCGGAGGGGAGCGCCGCGCTTATTGCGCAGTCAGTGCTAGGAGAGGGGGTCAGGGTGGTCTCTGCTTTCCAGAATGTCTCCGCCGCGCACTTAAAAAATATGGATGAGCTCATCGATTGTGACGTTCTGGTCACAGGGGATGATCCGGCGGCACGTTCTGAAGTGGTAACTCTTGCGGAGGCGTTAGGGTTGTCTGCCATTGAGGCAGGCCCCTTAGATAATGCTGTCGCCGCCGAGGCTCTGACGTCGCTGCTTATTTGGATTAACCGGAGATACAAATCTTCGGGCGCTGGTGTACGAATTACAAGGGTGCCGGGTCGTTAGGCATAAAACCTGCTCTGCAATATCCCTCGCTATTCTGGAGTGGACATAGGTCTGTGAGATGCATGCTATTCCGCTTAACCCAGGCTGTCAGCGCGGGATGGCGCATCCGAAATATTATGCGATCCGCAACGTTTCTAAAGTTTGGCGCTTGGTGACGTTGTGATCTATTTTTCATGCCACTTGGCGCTATATCCAGGGAAAGAGGTACTCATCTAAAGGATAAGAACAGTGGGCGAATACGGTATCAGCCAATCACTCTCTCGGTTTGAAGACCCTAGGCTCCTTAAGGGCGGCGGCGATTACATCGATGACGGTAATGAAAATAGTCAATTGTATGGGGTGGTTGTGCGTTCTCCCCATTCGCACGCCGAGATTGCATCGATAGACGTTTCCAAGGCCCGAGATCTCGTCGGCGTCGTCGGCGTCTATACCGGTCGTGACTATCAAAAGGCTGGGTGGGGCGCCATTCCGCACATAGGCCCGGCTGTGAAACGGCGTAATGGCGCAGATTTGATTGTGCCCGACTTCTATCCTTTGGCATTGGACCGTGTGCGAATGGTCGGCGAGGGTGTTGCTTTTGTGGTGGCTGAAACAGAGATACAGGCCAGGGATGCCGCCGAACGTGTTATTACCAACTATGTTCCGTTGCAGGGCTCAGCAGATACGATGACAGCGCTTGAGCCGGATACCTCGGTGCTATGGCCGGATATCGGCGATAATGAGGCTTTAGTGCATGAAATTGGCGACAAAAGCGCAACAGAGAGAGCTTTTGCGTTGGCAGATCACGTCATTGAGCAGCGGTTTACCATCAACCGAGTACTTGGTAATGCGATGGAAATACGTGCTTGTCTTGCGATATACGATGCCCGTAGTGATCACTATACCCTGCGCGCTCCGGTTCAACATCCGTGGTTGGTGAGAAAAATCCTTGCCAGTTCGGTTATTGGTACCGACGAACTGCAGGTCCGCGTAGTTGCGCCCGACGTTGGCGGTAGTTTTGGTATTAAGGCAAATGTTTATCCCGAGTATTTACTAGCGCTTTTTGCCGCAAACCGCACCGGCCGACCGGTAAAATGGGTTGGTGAACGCACCGAGGCATTCCTGAGCGATTTTCATGCGCGCGATAACGTTGCAGATGCGGCTTTGGCGTTGGACACGGAAGGAAATTTCCTCGGGTTCCGGTTGCGTAATATTGTGAACATAGGCGCGTATTTTTCACCTCTTGGCTCTGGGCCGGCGACCAACAACCTGGGCACGCTGTCCGGTGTTTACACTACACCCGCTGCTCATGTTGAGGTTGTTGGTGTATTTACGAATTCTCATCCTACGGCCCCTTATCGTGGCGCTGGCCGACCCGAGGCTGCTTTCATCATAGAGCGTATTATTGATTCGGCTGCCGATGAACTTGGCTTCGATCCAGTGGAGTTGCGTCGTCGCAATATTATTCCTAAGGATGCAATGCCTTTTAAAACTTCGCTCACGTTTACATATGATTCAGGAGATTTTGAGAAGAATATGGACGATGCGCTGGGTCTGGCCGATTATTCAGGATACCCGGCGCGAAGAGCGGCTTCCGCTGCTGCTGGAAAATTGCGGGGCATTGGTATCGCAAATGCGATTGAGCGCGCTGCGCCGCCGGGCGTGGAAACCGCCGAGATTCGTTTTGACCCTTCTGGGACGGTGACAATTCTCTCCGGCACAACTAATCAGGGACAAGGTCATACAACCATGTACACGCAGTTGCTCTGTGACCGCCTGGGGCTTGAAGCTAATCATGTACGGGTCATTGAAGGTGACACCGACCGGCTTGCCCACGGGACCGGGGCGGGTGGGTCGAGGTCGTCTGCAATGGGCACAGCGGCGCTTATGATGGCTGCAGATAAAATCGTGGAGAAGTGTTCTCATATCGCGGCTGTTTTATTGGAGGCTGCGGTTGACGACATTGAATTCAATAACGGCGCCTTCACGATCGCCGGCACTGACCGAGGTGTGGGACTTGCTGAAGTGGTACGAAACGCATTTTCAGGTACACACCTTCCTGAAGGAATGGAGCCTGGTATGGTGGCACACGCGGCATATCAAGGAAAGGCGCCCAGCTACCCTAATGGATGTCACATATGCGAAGTGGAAATCGACCCAGAGACTGGTTACATCGAACTTGAGCGATATGTCGTTGTTGACGACTTTGGAACGATCTTAAATCCTCTATTGGTACATGGTCAGGTCCATGGTGGTGTGGCGCAGGGTGTTGGCCAAATTTTGTTGGAAAACACATTATATGATGACGACGGACAACTACTGACGGCTTCATTTATGGATTACGGTATGCCGCGGGCCGATGATTTTTGTAATATAGATGTGCAGGCGAACTCAGTGCCGACAGAGACCAATCCTTTGGGCGTCAAGGGAGTTGGCGAAGCGGGGTGTGTCGGAGCAATGCCAGTTATGATGAATGCTGTGATAGATGCTTTAAGCCCGCTGGGTATTCGGGATCTCGATATGCCGGCAAGTCCTGCTCGGATATGGGCGGCTATACAAAACGCTAGTCGAAATCAGGCAGAGCGTCTCGATAGAAAAATTAATCAGGTGTAAGTTCATTAAAGTATATTAGTTGATAGGCTGGCTGCGTATGAATGCTCATAGGCATTGGCAAAACTCCAGTCCGCAGCCCCTAAATTTATTGGACTTTGAACCTTGCATACTTGCCCCGTGGTCTGGATTTATTCGACGGTATGACTTCGTGACCTTGGTGGTCTATTTTTAGGACGGTATCTTATTTATTTAACTCGCATTGGATAATGAAAGTTTCGCTTAACGCGCTGACCGCCACTGAAATTGCGGATGGAATTGTTTCCGGCAAGTTTTCGGCCGAAGCCGTTACGCGTGCCTGTATTGACCGTATCGATGAACGAGAGGAAACGGTGGGAGCTTGGGCGTTCTTTGATCCCGACCTCGCGCTTGAACAAGCTCGCTCAGTGGACGCCGCAGCGAAGAAAGGTGTTATTGCAGGGGTGCCAGTCGGCATAAAAGACATTATTGATACGCAAGATATGCCCACTGGAATGGGTTCCGCCCTTTATGAAGATCATCAGCCACTAATCGATGCCACTTGTGTCGCTCGTTTGAAGGCGGCGGGGGCGGTTATTATGGGTAAGACGGTGACCTGTGAATTTGCAGGGCTCACAGCAGGCAAGACAACTAATCCCCACGATCCATCGCGTACTCCGGGTGGTTCATCCAGTGGATCCTCGGCGGCAGTCTCGGATAATATGGCACCGGTAGCGCTTGGAACACAAACAGGCGGCTCAATCATTCGACCGTCTTCTTACTGTGGAATAATTGGTTTTAAACCGAGTTTCGACACTTTGAGCTTGAAGGGTGTGTTTCCGGCGGCTGAAAGCCTCGACACGCTCGGTCTGCACGCAAGGTCTCTTGATGATATCGAACTAATACTATCGGCGCTCTTGCAGCGCGAACACAAGAAAACCCCAGGCCTTACGCGTCCTCCGGTAGTCGGACTTTGTAAAACTTGGATGTGGGATGATGCAGAGCCCGAGAGTAGAGCCGCCGTTGAAACTACCTTAGAGCGATTAAAGGATGCAGGCGCCGGTGTTAGGGAGCTTGAATTGCCGGAGGAATTTGAGTGGCTCGGTGATGTCCGCGGAATAATCAATTGCCGGGAACGTGCATCTGTCATGGCTGGTGAGTGGGCAAATGGAAAGCATCAGCTTAGTGATCAGCTCCAGCGCACTGTTCAGCAGGGGCTTGATACGTCATACGATGAATACCTTGATGCAATATATTTGATGGAAACTTGCCGTGCGCGGATGAACCAGACATTTGAGGGTTGTGACTTCCTTCTAACACCAGCGGTTGACGGCGAGGCGCCCATCGGTCTCAAAGAAACCGGCAGTCCGCAGTTTCAGGCACTGTGGACAATGTTGCATGTCCCGACAATCACCTTACCTACTTATCGAGCCCCTAGCGGAATGCCGGTCGGGGTTCAACTTGTCGCGCCGCATCGCGCGGACCGTTCGTTGATGGCAATTGCACGATGGGTGCTTGAGGTTTGTGAAATATGACTGAGTTGAAGAGATGGCCGATTGGAGAGCGTGTTTTGCGGCTGGAAGATGGGCCGTTGCTCGCGGGAGAAGGAAAATTTTCGGCGGATTGGACCTTTCCCGACATGCTTTATATGCATGTTGTGCGTTCGAGTGTTGCGTGTGGGGCAATCCGCTCGATTGATACCTCAGCGGCCACATCCTCTGCTGGCGTGCATACCATTTGGACAGCGGTTGATATCCCAGAGATACCTCCCATCGAATTTCGAGCTACAAAATATAAGGGACTTGAGCCCTACAGGCAGCCTGTGCTTGCTGAACAACGGGTTCGATATGTGGGCGAACCAGTCGCTGTTGTATTTGCGGAGGACCCGTATATCGCTGAAGACGTTGCCAATAGGGTCTTGTTGGATATTACTGTAGAAGTCCCAATAACGGATGTGACAGATCCTTTGGGAACCTTCAGTCCGGGCTATAACACTGAGGCAACCCTCATCGAAAAGGGTTACGGCGATGTCGATGGCGCCTTTAAGGCGGCAGACCATGTGGTAGAATTAGAGCTTCGAACGGGACGGCATTCGGGAGTGCCGCTGGAATGTCGCGGCGGTTTGGCAAGAGTTAATCCCAAGGATGGTCGACTAGAATACTACGGCGCTACAAAACGCGCGCATCCAAACCGGGATCAAATCGCGCGGACGCTGCGTTGTGATCCCGATCGTCTAAATTTGTTTGAAGGTAATGTTGGCGGCGGCTTTGGTATTCGCGGCGAGTTATATCCAGAGGATTTTATAATCTGTAATGCGGCGTTGCGGCTTGGCCGCCCTATTCGCTGGATTGAAGACCGTCGCGAACACCTTCTGTCGGCTAATCAATCGCGCCAACAGACACATCGGATCCGCGCGGCAATTGATGGAGATGGTCGTATTCTTGGCATTGACAACCAATTTTTTCACGATCAGGGGGCCTATCTGCGTACACATGGAGTTCGGGTCCCTGATATGACTGCTGGTTTAATGCTTGGTCCCTATGAGGTTCCAGCCTATCGCGTTGTTGGCCACGTTCGTATGACCAACAAGGCGCCCGCTGCCACCTATCGTGCACCCGGGCGCTACGAGGGCACCTTCGTTCGTGAACGGTTATTGGATGCTATTGCGAGTCGTATAAAAATCGATCCCATTGAGGTGCGTAGACGCAACCTAATTCCTGCGAGTGCTATACCTTACTCACGGCCGCTCGACGCGCTTGAGGTTGATGTAGTGCTCGAATCCGGGGACTATCCGGCTCTGCTAACGAACGCACTTAACAAATTCGATTGGCCCGGTATTCGACATGATATTGATGCGCGGCGTTTGAGGGGTGAGTGCGTTGGCGCTGGTTTAGGGTTTTTTGTCGAGAAATCCGGCCTCGGCCCCACTGATAAGGTACGTGTAGACCTTGATACCGATGGACAGGTTTCTGTCGTGACAGGTGCGGCAAATTTAGGTCAGGGTGTTCTTACAGTTATGGCACAGATCTGCGCCGGTGCCCTTGGATGTGGTCATGAGGGTATTGTTGTGCAACATGGACGCACGGATGTAATTGATGAGGGTTACGGTAGTCACGCATCACGTACCACGGTTATGACCGGAGAGGCGACGAGGCTTGCGAGCGTCGCTCTGAGAGACAAACTTGCCGTCATCGCGGCCGAAAGCATGCAGGCTGATATTGGAGACATTGAGTTCCGGGATGGTAGAACCGTTCACTCTGGGTCAGGTGCTTCGATCTCCTTTGCTGAGCTAGTAACTGCGTCGGGTGAAGCGATTGTGTCGGGAGAAGGTCGGTACGACACGAAACATATGAATTATCCTTACGGTGTTCACGCAGCGGTGGTTGCAATCGATCGCGATACAGGCATCGCGAAGGTCGAAAAATTTATGATAGCTTACGATATTGGCTGCGCGATTAATCCTCTGCTTGTTGAGGGTCAGCTGCAGGGGGGATTGGCACAGGGTATAGGCGGAGCATTGTTTGAAGAGTTTGTTTATGACGCCTCTGGGCAGCCCCTATCATCTACATTCGCAGACTACATAATGCCTGGATCAACTGAGGTGCCGGAAGCAAAAATTCTTTTGACGGAAGACGCGCCAAGTCCGTTGAACCCGCTGGGTATCAAAGGGGCAGGAGAGGGCGGGATAAATGCCGTAGGCGCGGCGGTGGCTTCTGCTATTGACGATGCGCTTGGTTGTCCGGGTGCGGTGAAGGAACTTCCTGTTACGCCAAAGCGTTTGTGGTCGCTCATGTTGGGTTGAGCAGTTGGAAAAAATTTACTTATCGGACAAAGAACTGCTCAATTATAAGGTGTTTTGGGTCAACAGAGCCGATGCCAACAAAACAAATTTTTTCGATGTGGTCTGGTATAAGCATGGCTGCGTATATTCTCAAACTCATTAAATCCGGGAGATAACCGGTGACAAAATTCATGCTAACGTGGCTCATATGTGCCATAATTTTCCTTTTAATTGACCTAGCCTGGCTTGGTGGTGTTGCTAAGTCTTTTTATCGAAACCAGATCGGCCATTTACTCGCAGATGACTTCCGTGCTTTGCCGGCACTGTTGTTTTATGTGTTTTATGTCGCGGGAATTGTCTGGTTTTGCGTGTGGGGTGCGGAAAATTGGAAGGCAGCTGCAATCAGCGGGGCATTGTTCGGTTTCTTCTGTTACGCGACCTATGATATGACTAATTATGCGACCTTAAAAGGTTGGCCGCTACAAATGGTACTTGTTGATATAGCTTGGGGAACCGTATTAACAGCACTAGTAGCTGGGGTTGGTACCTATCTCTCATCGCTGCTGCTTAAGTAAAAAATCTTTTTTGTTGCCAGCTTAGCATGGTTGGCTTTCCTTACTTCCGGTAGGTTCATGATAACGGTCAGTCGTTCGACATAGATCCGGCGTTCCTCGGAATAGTTAGATAACGAGCTCACAAGTTTTAAATCATCGAGAGGATTTTGCTGGCTCCGCATGTCAGCTCGAATTTCTCGAAAACTGCGGTATGCGGGATGTCTGTTTAAGTTACGCATGTAATCGCGGACACTCTCTTGCAAGTTGTTAAAGGCCTTGAGTGCAACTCCGGCGTCCCGGATTGCTGTCATCGAGCCTTTGCCAACAGGTGCATGTTGCCCGAAAAGAGCGTTTCCGATTTGAGAAAAACGGGATGTACCCCAGCCAGACTCTTGGGCTGCCTGCGCTAGCGCCAGCCGTGGCGGTATAATATCAACCCGTTTTATTAATTCTTCAGTATTTCCTGCGCTAGTTCGGTATGTTCGGGCCAATTCGTCCAACCATTGCTGGTCCCGCCGACGTAAATCACGACCCATCGCTATGGACTTGTGTAATCGCTGCAATCGACGCCGATCAAGGCGAATATGTTCGTTAGCGTCGAGGATGTGCGGTAATACAATAGAGACGAAGACTGCCTTTCGCTTCTTGGGGTCAGGTTCTACCGGTAGATCCCTGGGAAGATTTCGGAGAAAAAACCGCGGAAATTTTAGGTTATCGTTTTGGATGCTTGTTTGGGGATCGAACCCCATTTTTTCAAAGAGATTTATTACATCTACGACACTGTTAACCGTGAGCGATAAACGCCGCTCCGGAAGGATTGTTACCGCTAACCATAATGGTAGTGCGGTAATCGCTATGCAGACCGCAAGTATCGCGACTTTATCCCAGTTCTTCATCAACCCGTACTAAAAAATCACTATTGCATGCGTCTTAAAAGCAAACAATTTGAAACTCCAGTCGCTTCTTTTCATCACGCTATTCGACTAAATGCATCTATCCCTTAACAGGATGAGTGGCTACTTGGCCCATGGGCGCGCTTTGATATAGGCAAGTAGTATAAAGAAGAATAAACCAATGCGAATTCACAAACGATTCCTGGCATTAGAGTACCTCATTCTCGCACGCGATTATAACTAGTGGTAGTGGCAAAAAGTTTATCTGATTGCCAGACACTTTGTCCTGCAACAGCCGGATCCAAGCCTTTTTTTAGTGAATACTGCGGGGCGAGGACGTGTCAATTCTTCGTGAACATATAGGCGATCCTATGAAATGTGCCGCGGCGTTAGCCGATTTGGCACTAAATACGTCACTAATATGGAAAAGACTTTTCCCAGATAAAAACGAGTATGGGGTAGGTTGTTCGCACTTATAGATTTCCCGCTGTCAGAGTTAATGGTGGAGATCGAGCGCTTCGCTGTCAAAGCGGATTGAGCTATTTCATGGCGACTCTTTTGCCGACGTCGCGTAAAATATTGATTAATGTTCTAAGGGCAGGGGTTATGGTCCCGTGTTCGCGGAGTACAAACCCGACAGGGCGAGTGCCTGAATGCCATTGAAGCTGCAGGACAGAGAGGACGCCCCGCTCGATTTCAGTTGTGAATAGCTCGGCTGGGCTTGCTGAGATAAAATCGCTAGCTAGAAGAAGGCTTTTAACGCAAAGCATTGAGTCTGTCTCGATGGTGCAAATAGGCAAATCGCTGCCCTCGAAACGGAATTCGTTGTCAACTAGCTGTCGAATTGCAGAGGGACCTCGTGCCATGATCCAGGTCTCCTTTGCCAGGTCCGAAAAGCTGAGATTTTTTCTCAGTGTAAGGGGGTGGTTGCTGCGTGTAATCACTGACAGCGAGTTCTGAAACAGGACCTCTTCAACCAGGTATTCGTGTGTTTGGTTACCCCAAAGCGCTCCGATTACGATATCGATTTCTCCGTTGTCTAGTTCGTCAAGCTGGATCTCAAATGGGTCATTGCGGACCTCCACCGTAAGCCCAGGAAGTTCCTCATGCAGTCGCGCAAGTGTGGGACCGACTAATGTTGCTAGGCCAATTGGAGAGGCGCCAATTACTAAATGCCCTGCTTCTGCAGTGTGGAGGTTGGCAAGATTACGGGTCGCGTGGCGAAGTTCTGCCTCAATGGTGCGAGCGTGTTCGGACAGCGAAATCCCGAAACGCGTAGGAACGACACCCCGTCCTTCACGCGCCAGTAATTCTACATTAAGACTATTTTCAAGTTGACGGATAGACCGGGTGAGTGCTGGCTGCGACATATTGAGGGCCCTGGCAGCAGCGGTAACACCTCCTTTTTCGACTACTGTCAAAAGATCGAGCATCTGCCGGACATTCAGATTTCGGAGTTTTGAAATATCATGCATAATCTTTATCAATATATGAGTAATATATATTTGAATTAATATATAATGAATTGCATGGTTGTTAAACTTCGAGATCAACTTGGTACAAAATAATGATGCCGAGACATCCGGAGTGAGGCTCCACGCCTGGGAGGCGGCGCCTTTTGCAGCGCTGCGGGTTTACTGGTTTCGATTACCGTTGGCAGTTACTCTGGGTTGCATTGTCCTTGATCGTCAAATTGGTACAAAACCGATTGATTGAGTACGCTAACAGCGCCGTCTCCCAAACAAAACTGGTCGCACTTGCAATTGTATTGCTGAGCCCAAAATTGGAATCTTATTAGCGGTAAAGTTGTTTCGACGATAATAATCGCGGCAAGGTTCGTACTTGCTTTCTAAATTTTTGGTGAAGCCCTGCAGTGTTTATTTTCTAACTTTAGGCTTGAATAGCGTGCTGTAGGGGCTCTGAGCTAAAATCTGCAGGCGATGTGACCTCTAAAAGTTCAAGATCGTCTGACCATTCTAGAACGTCGTGCTTTATGGCTGGTGGTTGAAGTATGCAGGTTCCTTCTTGGGCAATTACTTCACCTTCACCTTCATACCAGAATCTCATCCATCCCTTCAGAATAAAGACCATCTGGAATTTAATCTCGTTATGTCGGTGGAGGCCAATGCGCGCTTCCTTATTTTTGACGGCGCGGATAACGTGTGCATGAAAGTCGCCGGCGGTTGCTTCCTTTATGCCGAGATCACGATATTCAAAACAATTTCGGAGACCATCTCCAATAAATTCTGAGTTTTTCGCGTGCATGATCGAGAGTTTCTGGGCTGCCACTGTCTTCCCTCCTCAATGGTTCTGACGTCTGTAATTCCATTTTGCCGGTTGCTTGCCGACGCTCACCTTATCAGGAGTTGCCAGCGAGTATTTCGTCAATGTCGTTTTCCATCTCCGAATTAGATAATGCTTTGATTACTAAAAGCATCTCATCGTCAAAACCGGCTGATGCAAGTTGCTTCAGTACGCGGCGTCTAGGAGTTTCGAAGAGGTCAACTATGGCAAGCTTGCTATCGGAGCCGCCAAACAGTTCCGCTTCCTCAATTTCGGCGTATTGATCCCCAGCCATAAAGCATTCTTCGCCATTGAGATTTTGTAAAAGATTAACAAAAACCTGTCTTCCTTGAGGGGAAAGCTTTTTAAATAACTCAGTCAATGCCTGAGCGCGTCTAGCATTTCTCACTGTCCCGCCTCGCCGTTTTGCACAGGCAACTAACTCTATCAAAAGCTGCGACCTCTCGTCTTCGGGCAGATCTTTTGAAAAAGATAGGCTGCGACGGCCCTTACGGAAAATTCTTGCGATCACAAAGTTGCTCAATCAGGTAATAGTGTTTGGATAAATCTGTTTGGGGTTGCCGTTGGTTTTTTGTTTTCCCGCTACAAAGGCTACCTGTTAGCGTTGTTCAAGAAGCTTATAGCATTGTTAGGTCGCAATGCCTCGAGGTTACAGTGTTTTGTCATTGTTTTCTGTGATGCTCAGCGGTGCATACGGTCTTGTGGACAAATTATAAGCTTCGGTGGCGGCGATAAAACTATAAACTAGGTGTTGACAGGCACCCCTTTAATCATGGTCCGTCTTAGCATCCTAGGCTCTCCTGGAGGAAAGTCCTTGCGTGCGTGGGTTACACTGCGGTTATCCATCATCACTAAATCGCCTTTTTGCCATTTGTGTTGGAAAATGATCTCCTCATCTTCTTGGAAACGAAAAAGTTCCTTAAGGAGTGCATCGCTCGCTTTGTCGGTGAGGCCTTCAACGCGAGCAGTCATGAGGGGGCTCACGTAGAGCGCCTTTCGGCCTGTTTCAGGATGCCTAATGACTAAAGGATGAACCCAGTGATTAAAATTAGATATACCGCGGTGAAGGTCTACGCGTCCCGTGCTTGCATAGTCGTAAATATTTAGGCCTTTGAGGTCTTTGATTTGCTGCTTTAGCTGATTGCTAAGACGATTGTATGCCATACACATGTTAGCGAAAACAGTTTCGCCGCCAACCGATGTTACTGCCATTCCGTACAAAACGGTTGCCGCGTATGGTACTTCTTTGAAACTTCCATCGTGATGGAACCAAACCTCACCATCCCCAAATGAGCCGAGCGGTTTACCATCTTCTGTCAGGTTTGTGACCATATGGACGGCACCATTATATGCATTGTCGGCGTCGTTAGCACGTTGAGCTGCTGGTTTGCCGCGAGTTGCCGTACCGCCCATCGCATCACAAAACTTTATTTGGTCTTTTGCATCAAGCTCCTGATCGCGGATTACTATCACGCTGTATTCAAGAAACGCATCGTGGATTTGCGCTACAGTTTCTGGTGATAGGGCCATTCTTAGATCGACGTTTGTTATGAAGGCACCCCCAGCCTTGGATATTGGTGTGATATTCATGTCTTACAATCTTCTGTCTCCTATGAGGTGTGTCAAGATCAACTTTTACGATAGATCCGCAAATCTTCAATTGTCTGTTCTCAGGGGTTATCCTGACAATTGTAATTCAGTAGGTTAGAAATCTTGCTACAACAAAAGACTCAGGAGACTGTACTTTTAGCGTCAATCGCTTTAGTGGAGTGGCGGCAGGTATAAATGTATGCGCATTGAAGTAAAACCATTAAAAGCGCCGCTAGGGGCTCAGGTCACGGGCATTAATCTCTCATCCTCTCTTACACAAGACGAATTTAATGTCATTCATGATGCATGGCTAAAATATCAAGTTCTTATATTCCCCGATCAAAAAATCATTGATGAGGATCAAGTCCGGTTTTCGCGGATGTTCGGAACACTCCCCGAAAAAGCAGTGCATTCCCAAGGCACAAAGTCAGGTCAACAGTTACATAAGTCCGTAATGCTCGTGACTAATATTCGCGAAGATGGAAAAGTTATAGGTTCATTACCGGACGGTGAGATGCACTTCCATACGGATGGTGCATACGAGCGTAACCCTTATAGATATACAATGTTGTATGCGATAGAGGTTCCCCGTGCCGGAGGTGATACCTTATTCGCTAATATGTATCGAGCATACGAAACCTTGCCTAATGAGCTTAAACAAAAGCTTGACGGTGTGGAGGCTGAACATGGTTTTTATACTGGGGTAGATGTGTCCGAGAAAATGAAGCAGGCACTTCGCATAGATGGTTACGATGGCAAGGCTATCCATCCAGTCTTTATTCGGCATGAAGAAACAGGTCGAACCGCGCTTTATGTAAATCGACTTCAGACACGTCGACTTATCGGTTTTGAGGAAACGGAAAGTCGGAAAATTCTCGCACATTTGTTTGAACATTCGGAACAAACCGAAATGATTTATCAACACAAATGGACGCCTGGTGATCTTGTGGCTTGGGATAATCGATGCACAAATCACGCTCGGACAGACTTCGGTCCCGATGAACGCCGTCTCCTGCTTCGGACTACTGTTCAAGGAGTAAAGCCGTGCGCTGCTGTGTCGGCATCTTAAGCCTGACCCGCTAATCCAGTTTGCCGCCTAAAACCACGCCTGCTATACCGCCAGGACGGAAAACGAGTGGATAAATGCATTGAAAATTGTGTGTCTCGACATGGAAGGCGTAATCGCACCCGAAATTTGGATTGAGCTTGCTAATGTCACTGGTATCGATGATCTGAGGCGGACTACGAGGGATGAGCCAAATTACGATGAGTTGATGCGTTACCGGCTCAATATTCTTGATAAGTATGATTTGGGTATTGACGCGCTGCAGCCCATAATTAACGAAATTGAGCCGCTTCCAGGTGCATGCGATTTCTTAGCCGCGGTACAGGCTAAATACCAGCTCGTAATCCTCTCCGATACTTTTTACGAGTTTGTCGGGCCGTTAATGGTCAAGATGGGGCAGCCTACACTCTTTTGTCACCGGCTTGAGGTAGATGGAAACGGCAGGCTTTCTGGATACAAACTACGCATGGATGGACACAAACGAGCGGCGGTGAGGGCATTCAAGGGTCTGAATTTTTATACCTGCGCAGCAGGCGATTCATACAATGATACGCTGATGTTAGAGGAAGCAAATTCGGGGTTTCTGTTCCGTCCACCGCAGAACGTGATTGATGAATTTCCGCAGTTTCCAGTCATGAGTGATTATAGCGATTTGTTGTCGGTGATTGATGCTGCAGGGCCGTTAAGCTCGCCCTTGGATCATGTTAAATCTATCTGAAATTATGGAGCAATTGTGAGCGAACTCGGCGTCTTTCAAACAGTTCCCCGTCGCAGAAGCGTCGCTGTCGATGTTGGTGGCGTCGTTGTGGGCGGTGGAGCGCCTGTTGTTGTGCAATCGATGACTAACACGGACACCGCGGATATCGATGCTACCGTTACACAGGTTGCTGCGCTTGCGAAGTCAGGTTCAGAGGTCGTACGAATTACTGTAGACCGAGACGAAGCAGCGAAAGCCGTGCCCTATATCCGCGACCGACTTTCGCTTATGGGCATCGATACACCGTTAGTTGGCGATTTTCACTATATCGGCCACAAGTTGCTTACGGAGAACCCAGCCTGTGCTGAGGCATTAGCCAAATACCGCATTAATCCAGGCAATGTTGGCTTTCGGGAGAAGCGTGATACTCAATTCAGCACTATGATTGAGGTTGCAAACAAATATGAAAAACCCGTGCGCATCGGCGTCAACTGGGGCTCTCTCGATCAAGAACTACTGACCGGTTTGATGGACGAGAATACCGCATCTGAAAATCCAAAAGGTGCTGCGGAGGTCACACGAGAGGCTATTGTGAAGTCGGGTCTTTTGTCTGCAGCACGGGCCGAAGAGCTCGGAATGCCGCGGAACCGGATAATTATTTCCGCGAAAGTATCAGCTGTGCAAGATCTCATCGCCGTATACCGTGATTTGGCATCGCGGTGCGATCATGCTTTACATCTTGGTCTTACAGAAGCCGGAATGGGGACAAAGGGTGTGGTTGCTTCGGCTGCAGGGATGGGGATTTTACTGCAGGAAGGCATCGGCGATACAATCCGGGTTTCGCTAACGCCGGAGCCGACAGGAGATAGAACGCGGGAAGTTGTGGTGGCGCAGGAATTGTTGCAGACCATGGGGATCAGATCATTCATTCCATTGGTAGCGTCCTGCCCTGGTTGTGGTCGCACGACGTCAACGGTATTTCAGGAGCTTGCACAAAGCATCCAGGTGCATATTCGTGAACGTATGATCGAGTGGCGAAAAAATTATCCCGGGGTGGAGGAGCTGAATGTCGCTGTTATGGGATGCATTGTAAACGGACCCGGCGAATCCAAGCATGCGGACATAGGCATAAGTCTCCCCGGTACGGGTGAGGCTCCGGCTGCACCGGTATTTATCGATGGCGAGAAAAAGTTGACCCTGCGAGGTGCTGATATCGCCGATCAGTTCCGTGATTTGGTTGAAGACTACGTAGAGAAGCGCTACGGCGCAAAGGTTAGCGAGCGTTAATCACATGTTTATCCAAGCCCAGCCACTTGACGACCCCACCCTGATGAAGTTTACGCCGGGTGAGCCCGTTTTGCCTTTAGGTAATGAACCGATTGGAGAAACTCAGTCAGCGGTTGTGTCGCCACTCGCCCGGCGTTTGCTTCGTATCGATGGTGTGGAAGGTGTGTCGCTATCTTTAGATGACGTAACATTGCGGCGCGCAGACAATAACGAATGGTACATTTTAAAACCTGTCATCCTTGGTGCTATAATGGAGCATTATGGTTCAGGTGAACCGGTTGTCGCAGATGCAACCATATTACGCATTCTAGACCTATTGGATGACCGTATCAGGCCGGCTATCGAGGCGTATGGCGGAGAAGTTTTATTTAAAAAATTTGCCGAAGGCACTCTTACGCTTGAATTGATAGGCGGTGGCGGTGTCCGAAAACGCGAAATGATGACGAACATTATATTGCACCACATACCCGACGTAGAGCAGGTTACTTGGCTGGGTGAGGCGCCGGCGGTAGAGATCCCTGACTGGATTTTCAACAGCAGTGATGAGCCTCCATCCGGGCCGGAAGCAGAGGCAGTGATGCAGTTACTCGACGAGAAAGTAAACCCGTCTGTTGCTGCACACGGTGGCCGTATCACGTTAATCGATGTTGCAGACCATGTTGCTTACGTGCGTATGGAGGGTGGATGCCAAGGCTGTTCAGCATCTGCAGTGACGCTTCAGCAGGGTGTGCAGAACGCGATCCTCTCAGAAGTCCCCAGCATCCAAGGTGTGGTAGACGTCACTGATCACTCGATGGGCGATAATCCCTTTTTCGGGTAATGCTTAAACGTGTTACCTATTACATGGTTGAGTGCGATTATCCGCACGAAACAGACGCCCAACGCATAGCATTTGACGAATTTTACTGGGATCACGTCAGTATGTTGCTTACAATTCCGGGCTTCTTAAGTGCGCAGCGTTTCCATTGTGATCAGCCAGTCAAAGCACCCTTCCTAGCTTTGTATCAACTCGCTGGGCCAGAGATAATGACCAGCTGCCAGTACACGTCAAAGGCCGGTCGGATGTCGGTCGATCCAAATTTTCGGTTAAATATGATCAACTGGGATCGCAACCTGGTTCAGGGCCCGGAGGGCATGCCGGAGCTCGATCTCGCAACTGAGATGGAAAGTGTCTTAACTTTAATTGATCGGTGTAATATCGATGCGCCGCCTCTGCCGGTTGGATTTACGCCGTTAACCGTGGTGGGTCTTGATCACACGATTGCAGAGCGTGGTGTGACTGTCGGAGCCACTAAATACGCGAAGATACATCCCGACTGGGAAGTGCGGCACTGGCAACCCATACACCATGTAAGAACGCCAACCACTTAACACACGATGCGTGTGAGGAAATATTATTAAATGCGTTGGAGGGTAGGTTGGTGGTGCGAAAAAAGCTCTCTTAACACGGTTAACAGGACGCATTAAAATTTCCAGAATCCTCATTTGCAAGGCTTTATATTGCGCGCGAAACACTTTTCTCACAAACGTTGGAATTGTTCACAGTAGGGTAAATAGCCCCGAATATTTGCTTGTGCCGACCGTCTACCTGGGTCAATTTGGTGCATCCAACAATACGGAATTCATCATGCTCCCGGCATTAGAAACATTTATTTTGGATTTCCGCGCCCTGTACAACGAGGATATCAGTGATGCCGAACGTTTTGAGCGCGGTCGACCTTTCTTAAAAACATTGCTAGCCGACAAGCGCCTAAAGCAGTGTGCTGAAAAATGGCCCGCACGAAATGATCCGGATCAAGGGTATTTTGAGAACCTCCTTTTTTATGAGGACCCTGACTACGGTTTTGTGATCAATGCTCTGATTAAAGAGCCGGGAGAATCGACGCCGATCCATGACCACGGCGAGGTATTGACTGTGTACGGCGTTTTTATTGGTGGCGAAATCGTCAAACGTTTTAGGCGCGTGGATTTTGGAGCGGGCGAGAATGGTGCGCCTGGCACTGACAATGGTATCGAGTTGGAACTAGTCGGTGAAAACGCGGTGACGCCAGGCTATATCGATTTCGTTCCCCCTGGAGAAATACACGTTGAACACAATGGTCAACATCGAACTATCGGTTTAATACTGCGGAATGGAAATGTGGGAGACCATTTACAAAGTTGGTATAATAAGGAGTTGGGAACCCGGGTAAGACGCTATGGGCCTAAACAGATACCCTACCAGCTTGCGTAGGTGCGCCAGTCGAAGGGTCACTGTCGCCTTTTTGCTCTCTGCGGAACCTTGGAAACGAGTGGGTCGGCAAAGCGGCTGCCCTACTCAGCGCCACATTTCTGAAAAAAATCTCGGTATTTGGCTCTACGAACCTTCAGATACTGTCCAGGTCCGACCCTTACGAAGCAGCTCATTAATTGTGCCTGGTGGTGAGGCTTCCTTGACCGTTGCCAGTTGTTCGTGAACAGCGTCATCGTAGGACTTGCTTGGGTTGTTATAAAGAACGCCGAGCGCAACTGGGAACTCTGGCTGTTTCATGTCAGCCAACATCATTGCTAGCATTTTATTATTTTCGTCATGCACCAGAACATCATCTTCGGTGACACCATCCACTCCGATGGTAACAACGCGGATACCAAAACCGCCATCCGCTTGAGCAATTCCCTTATTCTCCTCGGCTCCAAATATAAGAGGTCTGCCGTGCTCAACTGTTATCGAATTATCGGACACAACTTTTCTATCGGTCCAGCCGTCAAAAGCTCCATCATTATAAACTATGCAGTTTTGTATAATTTCGACCAATGACGCACCCTTGTGAGCGTGCGCGGCTTTAAGAACACCGGGCATGTGCTTCTGGTTCGTGTCAAACGTGCGAGCGACAAACCGAGCGCCGGCGCCAAGCGCAACGCTAAGTGGCGTCAGTGGCGCGTCAACCGACCCCTGGGGTGTCGATGGCGAGCGCGTGCCGAGCTGGCTAGTTGGTGAATACTGGCCTTTGGTGAGCCCGTAGATTTCGTTATTGAAAAGCAGGAGATTTAGGTCAACGTTTCGGCGTATGGCGTGCATTGTGTGGTTGCCGCCGATTGACAGCGCGTCTCCATCACCCATAACTACCCAAATGTCCAAGTCAGGGTTTGCGAGCTTCGCGCCGGTGGCCAATGCAGGCGCCCGTCCGTGAATTGTATGAAAACCATAAGAGGCCATATAATATGGGAACCGGGCCGCGCAACCGATGCCTGAGAAAAAGACCAGATTTTCGAGTGGGATCTGCAATTCGGCCAAAGTGCGGTGAACACCTTTAATAATAGCGTAGTCACCGCAACCCGGACACCAGCGGACCTCTTGGTCTGAAGCGTAGTCGTTTGGCTTCAGTGCTTCGACAGGTGTTTCAATATTCATTGCTTATCCTTCCACCCGCGAGCGTATCTCGCGTTCGAGGGTCGACACCTTAAACGGTTGACCCGTGATCTGCGTAATGCTCTCCGCATCGACCAAGTATTTATCGCGGAGCACGTGTACAAGTTGTCCATTATTCATTTCAGGTACCATCACGCGGTCAAAACCTGACAGGAGATCACCGAGGTTTTTTGGAAAGGGGTGAATATGGCGAAGATGTATATGTGCTACATTCAGCCCCCCTGAAACACAGCGACTGACAGCCTGATTAATAGCTCCGAAGGTCGATCCCCAACCTACGACCGCGAGTTTCCCTTTTTCCTCGCCCATTGCCACCTCTTGGGCAGGGATATCTTTGGCTATACCATCTATCTTCGCGGCGCGGACTTTTGTCATCCGGTGGTGATTATCGCTGTCGTAAGAAATATGACCGCTGTCATAGTCCTTTTCGATGCCGCCGATACGATGCATAAGGCCGGGTGTTCCCGGGATGGCCCAATTTCGTGCGAGGGTAACCTCGTTACGTAAGTATGGATGGAACCCTTCTGGATCCGTCCGGAATTCAACCGGGAAGTCGGCTATAGCGTCGGCGTCGGGGATTTCCCAAGGCTCCGCAGAGTTGGCGAGAAAGCCATCGGTTAGCAATATAACAGGCGTCATATATTTGGTTGCAATTCGAACCGCCTCAATCGCTGTTTCAAAACAATCACCGGCGGTACGAGACGCGATTACCGGCAGCGGAGTATCAGCATTACGGCCGTATACCGCCTGGAAAAGATCAGATTGTTCCGTCTTGGTCGGGAGGCCAGTGGACGGACCACCGCGCTGAACATTTACAATGACCAGAGGCAATTCTGTAACCAACGCAAGACCGATAGCTTCGGTCTTTAAAGCAATTCCAGGACCTGATGAAGAAGTTACCCCCAGCGAACCCGCGTAGGACGCACCAATTGCCGAACATACGGCAGCGATTTCGTCTTCCGCCTGAAAAGTCGTTACCCCATAGTTTTTTAGCCCAGTCAGGGTATGTAAAAGGGCAGACGCTGGGGTAATCGGATAGGAGCCCAAGAAAAGATCCAGGCCCGCTTTCTTAGCACCGGCGATTAAACCCCAGGCCACGGCCTCGGTGCCAGTTACAGCGCGGTAAGTTCCGGGCTGAACGTCTGCTCTTGGAACCACGTAAGCTTCCACACCCGATGGCAGTTCAACCGTCTCCCCGTATGCGTGGCCGGCATTCAGTGCCGCGATATTTGCAGCCGCTATGTTTGGTAGCTTTCCGAACCGCTGGTTTACCCAGTCAATGGTTGGCTGGCGTTCGCGATTATACATCCAACACATCAGGCCAAGCGCCCAGAAATTTTTGCAACGTGTGGCCTCTTTAGAAGTTACTTCACAATCGGCGACGGCAGCGTTTGTCAGTTTGTTAATTTCGATCGCAATTACAACATGATTGTCGAGGGTGCCGTCTTCGAGGGGGTTATTCTCGTAACCCGCTCTCTTAATGTTCCGATCGGTGAAAGCGTCCACATTTAAAATGACGGTCCCACCTTTAGGAACATCCTTGAGATGCACTTTCAAAGCTGCCGGGTTCATCGCAACCAAAACGTCTGGGTCGTCCCCGGGCGTCTGAATATCATATGACGCGAAGTTGATCTGGAACGCGCTGACGCCAAATGTAGTACCGGCGGGAGCCCGGATCTCAGCTGGAAAATCCGGGAATGTCGCAAGGTCGTTGCCCATCAGAGCAGTCGATTGCGTGAACTGGGTGCCAGTCAATTGCATACCATCTCCGGAGTCGCCGGCAAAACGAATTACAACTGAATCTAGCGCTTTGCGCTCTCCATCATTGGAGGAAGCAACGTTTGTCGCCATGAATGAGTTCCGAACATTATATGTACACAAACAAACTAGGTGGGCGTTACAGCCCCGTCAAGCAGTGGAAAAAAGCATTCATATCGTTTTAAGGGCATCTTTGTCGGTGACTAAAAGAGCCTCGTCTCAAACATGCTGATCGAGCCATTCACCGTCAAAAGATCGTCATCTGATAAATGAATTTTCGCCGCTTGACACCCCCATGCTCCTGACGAATATATGTATGTATACATACAATACATAAATAGGAGTGTGAGGGGTAATGTCATCCTATTTGCGGCCGACTACACTCTCTGATGCGCTTCATGCGCTGTCTGAGCAAAGAAGCACTATTATAGCCGGTGGAACAGACTTCTATCCTGCTCGCGTTGGTAAACCACTAGACGAAGACGTGCTAGATGTGACTGCAATAGAATCTCTTCGCGCGATAGAAGACGGGGGAGATCATTATGTGATTGGGGCTACCACGACATGGACTGATCTGATCCGGGAAGATCTACCGGATTGGTTTCGCGCGATGAAACTTGCGGCGAAAGAGGTCGGTGGCGTGCAGATCCAAAATGCCGGGACTATTGTTGGAAATGTTTGCAATGCGTCACCCGCTGCTGATGGCGCGCCAGGACTGTTAGCTCTAGACGCCTCTGTTGTGCTTGCCTCTCTGTCGGGCGAACGCATCATCCCAATCACGGAATTTGTCCTTGGGAATCGACGCACCGCCCGCAAACCGGATGAAATCGTGGTCGGCCTTCGTATCCCAAAATGCCGGGAAGACGCTAAGAGCACTTTTTTAAAATTAGGGGCGAGAAAATACCTGGTAATATCAATTGTCATGGTATCCGCTGTTATCGAGGTGTCTGCTGAGGGGATGGTGGATCGCTGTAGGGTCGCTGTTGGGTCGTGTTCGGAGGTGGCGACTAGATTGCAAGATCTCGAAACTGAGCTTTGTGGCATGCCAGCGGATGATAGATTGGCGGGGTTGGTCACGACAGATCATCTAGCGCCGCTCAGTCCGATCGGCGATGTCCGTGGCTCCGCTGACTACCGACGTGATGCTGCACTCACATTGGTGCGCCGTGCTATCGACGAATTAACGGGGTAATTATGTCCATTTCATTCAATCTAAATGGCAAATTGGCATCTACCGATGTAGAGCCTTCTCGGCGGCTTTCGCATGCTTTGCGCGATGATCTCGGTTTTACTGGCACAAAGGTTGGCTGTGATGCCGGAGACTGCGGTGCCTGCACAGTATTGCTGGATGGCGAGCAGGTTTGCTCTTGTTTAGTGCCGGTTGGGCAGGTTGAGGGCAGGCATATTACTACTGTCGAAGGACTAGCAGCTGGGAATGGGCGACTGACAGAGCTGCAGCAAGCATTCCACGAGCACGGCGCTGCCCAGTGCGGCATCTGTACGCCTGGTATGCTGATGGCGGCGGCCGATTTGTTTGAAAAAAATGAGACGCCGACCGAAGAACAGATCCTTGATGCTATGGGCGGTGTTCTTTGCCGCTGCACCGGTTACAGAAACATTGTTGACGCGGTTAAACATGTTGTGAAACCGAACGGGGTATTGTTTGAAAATCCGCCTGTCGGCGATGCAATGGGGGCCCGTGCCCTTAAAACAGACGGAATACAGAAAGTTGATGGCACGGAAATTTATGGTGCCGATGAGGCGCCGGCCGACGCGTTGTGGGCGCGGGCAATACGTTCCCCCCATGCTAATGCTACCTTTAAATTGGGGGACTTCCAACCGCTGTACGAAAAATGGCCGGGTCTGGAGCGTGTCCTGACCGCAGCTGACGTTCCTGGGCTCAACGGTTATGGAGTTTATCCAGATGTAAAGGATCAACCTGCCTTCGCTGACGGCGAAGTTAGGTTTAAAGGCGAGACCGTTGTGGCGTTGGTCGGTGATTATCAGAGTGTCTACGGGATTCATGATGCAGATGTGCCGATATTTTACGAAAAGCGGGACGAGGTTTATGGTTTGGAGGCCGCCCTCGCCGATGATGCTCACCAAATACACGAGAGCTATCCCGGTAACATCATGGCGGAAGGTTATGTTAAAAAAGGCGATGCCGGCGCAGCGATGAAGACCGCCGACATAGTGGTGGAGGGCACGTATCAGACGGGCTTCGTAGAACATGGTTACATAGAGCCTGAGGCAGGATGGGCACGTCGTGTCGGTGACAGGCTGGAAATTACGGTATCGACGCAGGCGCCTTACATGGATCGCGATGAGGTGGCCAGTATTTTGGGTTTACCTAAGGAATCCGTCCGGGTGATACCGACTGCGTGTGGTGGTGGCTTTGGCGGAAAGCTTGATCTTGGAGTGCATCCTGTCATTGGATTGGCTGCATGGATATTAAAAAAGCCTGTTCGATGCACATGGAACCGGATCGAATCAATGGCCGCTTCAACTAAAAGGCATCCTTCACGAATTACGGCGCGCTATGGGTGTTCAAAAGACGGCGATCTGATCGCTTATGAAATGGAGGGTGATTTCGACACGGGGGCGTACATTTCGTGGGGGCTCACGGTCAAGGACAGGGTGCCGGTGCATGCAACCGGACCCTATTTTGTCCCTAATGTCGAGACGAAGGCCCGAGGTATTTTTACGAACGGAACACCAGCAGGTGCCTTTCGCGGTTTTGGAATTCCGCAGGCGGCTATTGCGCACGATAATCTGATGGATCGGATGGCTGAGAAGATTGGAATGGATCCCCTAGAGTTCCGCCTCCGAAACGCGATCCGTAAGGGTCAAGAGACAGCGACCGGCCAGGTTTTGGAGTACTCAGCCGGTCTTGATCAGTGTCTCGAAGCGCTGCGTGACCCCTGGCAAAAGGCGCGAGCTGCTTCGGAGAAATTTAATGCTGAAACTGACGGTGTTAAGCGCCGCGGCGTCGGCGTGGGATGTATGTGGTACGGTTGCGGTAACACGTCGCTGTCGAACCCCTCAACGATGCAAATTGGTGTCGCGCCAGATGGAACGGTGACATTATATTCTGGCGCCCAGGATATCGGCCAAGGCACCAACACAACAATGGTTCAAGTGGTCGCCGATGCGCTAGGCGTACGTATGGATCGGATCAATCTAGTCTGGGGTGACACGGATTTAACGGCAGATGCCGGTAAAAGTTCGGCGTCACGTCAGGCCTACGTTTCCGGCCGAGCAGCCATGGAGGCCGGCGAGGATTTGCGGCGTCAGATCCTGAGAATGGCGAATGCTGGTGACAATGCAACTCTCCAGTTTGGCGCTGGAGAATTGACTGTCGATGACGGCGGTGTAGTGCGCATTATTGACCTCAAAGGTATGTCTGCCGACAAACATGGCGGTAACGTATTACTCGGCGAAGCTACATTTGATCCGCCCGCATCGCCCTTAGATGACATGGGGCAGGGTAATCCATATGGCACATATGGCTTCGGTGCGCAGGTAGCAGAAGTTGAAGTCGATACTGAGCTTGGCACCGTGAAGGTACTGCATGTTTGGGCTGCCCACGATGTCGGCGCTGCGATCAATCCGACACAGGTTGAAGGCCAGATCCATGGCGGCGTGGCGCAGGGCCTCGGGCTTGCTCTAATGGAGGAATATATCCCAGGAAAAACCGAAAATCTTCATGACTACTTAATACCGACCTTCGGCGACGTCCCTCCTGTCGATGTATTCCTGATAGAGGATCCTGAACCGACAGGTCCTTATGGTGCGAAGGGCATTGGCGAACCTGCACTCATACCTACGCCACCCGCGATATTTGGCGCGATTTATCACGCTACAGGCGTCCACATGAAACAGGCACCAGCAACGCCAGATCGAGTTCGTGCTTCGCTTGTTGCCCAAAAGGGTAAAGAACATGGCTGAGGCATCCAAAGGTAGCGTGATAACCTGTGATGCCTGCCCAGTATTGTGTAGGATCCGACCGGAAAAAACCGGAGCTTGTGGCCGCTACGGTAATGTAAATGGTTCTTTAACGCGGACCGATCCCGTGATTGTGACGCAACAAGTGTCGGATGAGAACGGTCAAGTTGTACCGTTTTTGCCAGAGCAAGAAGATTGGGACGGGTCGCTTAATTTCCAATTTCCATCGTTTATCACTGGCATAGGTGCAACCACGACGTACCCGGATTACAAGCCAGCGCCATTTATTGTTTCATCTGAACATCATGACGTTGATATGGTTACGGTCGTTTCTGAGGGTGTGTTTAGCTATTGTGGTGTGAAAGTTAAGATTGATACTGACCGTTATATTGGACCGGAGTCTGCGCCTGTTCGTGTGAAGGGAGAGCAAATCGGCCACGTTACAACTGCAGAATATGGTTCGCAAATGTTAGCACTGGGCGGCGTCCATCACCTGACTGGCGGCAGTAAAAAAGAAGGCAACACTACATGCCAGGCAATGCTCTCGCTTTGCAATAAAGATGCGGTGGAAATGACAATCGATGGTGGAGCAACGCTGACCGTGCAGGCCGGGAAACCCCCGGTTATCGATACCAATCAGGAGGAGCGTATGCGGGTTGGTTGCGGGTCGGCAGCGATCGGGATGTTTGCACTTCAATGGCATGGTCATGCCGATGAGGTCATTGTTGTGGATGATCATATTACCGGGGTGTTGTCTGAGCATCAGTCAGGTAAGTTCTTGGACATGCCTCCTGCTGGGATCCGTGTCCGTGGTCGAAGATCAACGCCCGGTAGGTATTTCCAAGTCGCTGAACCGGGCGCGGGCTGGGGCGGCACGGATATAACCGAACCGCTGTCAATTATAGAGAGCATAGACCCAGAAGTTGCCTGGCCAGGCCTCAGGCTTTTGATGGTCAGCACTACAGGCGAAGACCAGGCGTATTTTATTTTAGATGATGACCTGACACCTGTCCCTGCCGATTTACCAGCAGATCTCACCGTGTCGGTTGATCGGATCGCCGAGAACTGTGAACCCGCGCTTAGTACAGTGCTGTTTATGGGCGGTGCGGGCGGATCGTTGCGGGCTGGGGTGACTGTGAATCCAGTTTTACTGACCCGGTCTGTTCGGGATTTGCGGACCCGCGTTACTTGCGGTGGCGCGCCGGTTTACGTATGGCCCGGAGGCGGTATTACAGTGATGGTTGATGTGCTCCGCATGCCAGATAATTCTTTCGGTTATGTTCCGACGCCAGCGTTGGTCGCGCCAATTGAGTTTTCTATGTCGCGTGACGAGTACCTGGCCTTAGGCGGTTATGAGGACCACATCAGGCCCCTTGAAAACGTTATGCGCGAGGGCGGACTATACGGGGTGCAATCGATGCCCTGGGAGGGCAACAATCCCTGGCCGTTGGCAGAACGCATGGCATTGGAAGACACCTGATCACGATGAACGGCGCTCAGGCCGGACTGCTTGCTGACGGACGTCGGCTCCATTTGCAACATGGACCTATTGATCTGATTGTTGAGGCATTTGGCCCCTCAAAGGAAATTCGCGCGGCCTATAAGCAGGCACGAAATCGTTTCGAAACGTTATTGGCGGAATTGGTCGTCGAACTTAGTGACTTGAGAAAGCCAGCGAAGGAGCGGCGTGCAGAGGTCCATGGCGCCACAGCTGTTCGCATGATTGATGCCGTTTGGCCGCATCGAGAGACCTTCGTAACTCCAATGGCGGCGGTTGCAGGTTCAGTCGCCGACGAAGTCATGGAAGCGTTATTAATCGGCCGGTCCCTTGAGAAGGCGTATATCAACAACTCAGGCGATATTGCAGTGTATTTAACGCCAGGCGCGACCCTTAGGCTTGGTATAGTGGGAAATCTTTTACAGCCTCAGTTGGACGGTAAGGCGGAGCTTACCTTCGATCGCCCGGTACGGGGGGTAGCTACGAGTGGCTGGCAAGGACGAAGTTGGTCTTTTGGTATAGCTGATGCTGTAACGGTACTAGCGATAAGCGCCGCGGCTGCGGACGTGGCGGCTACCCTGATCGCTAATGCTGTAGACGTGGACCATCCGGCAATAGAGAGGTCGCCGGCGTCGAAAGAGGACGACCAAACCGAACTTGGTGAACGGTTAGTGACGGTGAATGTTGGAGATTTAGATGCCGAATCGTTGGAAGTGGCATTGAAACGAGGAATGAACGAGGCCAAACGGATGCTCGATGCTGGACTAATCATCGCGGCGGTGTTGGTATTAAAAAACGAGATCCGGACCGTCGGCGATGTACCGGCAGCCCTTATGAAAACGGCTAACTGAAAAGGAATAAATAATGGACGCTGGAAGAACGTCAGTGGAGACAACAGCTGAAGGTGACTTTGGTGAACTTGTAAAGGTCCGGAAGTTTGTGATGCATATTGAAGAGGTGCTTCACGAATTCGGCCCTCCCGCCAAACGCCCACAACTAAAAGGCTATGTAGCTGCAGTAACACAAAACCCATACGCCGGAAAATACGTTGACGATATTTTGCCGCTTATGGAGGCTTTGAAACCAATGGGCATGGAAATGTCCAAGAAGTTGATGGCTGCAATGGGAGGTGCTGATGCGATTGTCGCTTATGGAAAGGCCGCTATAGTCGGCGAAAATGGGGAACTTGAACACGCAGCGCTCTGGCACGAGCCCGGCGGTTATGGGATGCGCCAACTTATGGAGAAGTCCGCTGCGATAGTGCCGTCAACAAAGAAAGTGGGCGGACCGGGCTGCACCATCGACGTTCCGATAGCCCATGCTAATGCCGCCTACGTCCGTTCGCATTTTGATACGGTCGTATGTTCAATCAATGATGCTCCGCGGGCGAATGAAATTGTGTGGATCCAGTCTATGTCAAATGCGCCGAGAATTTACTCTCGGTCTGGAGGTCTGAGTGATGATGATGTGGTCGGAGAAGATGGATTGCGCTAGGGGTCGGTCAAACGAGCTCCACCGCTCGGTGTAATCGCATCGCGGAAGTTGCCAGGTTTTAAGTGATTTTTTCTGATCCGTCGATGCCTGGAATTTACATCTTAAAAACTGCAGAAACGGTGCCGTCCATCACGGGTATTATTCAGATCAGCGCTTAATTTATCCCGTTAATTCGTCGAGCGTTTTTGCAACGCCTTCCATATGCGATGTGGTGTCGCCGGAATGCCGAGTTCACATCCGTCGTTGCCCCCTAACGCATCCATGATCGCATTATAGATCACAGGGTATGACCCGCCATTTCCAGCCTCGCCGCAGCCTTTTACGCCGAGCGGGTTCGACTTACACGGTACTGCATGCGTGGTAAAGTTGATGTGCGCAATATCATCCGCGCGGGGCAACTGGTAATCGAGGTAGGTGCCAGTGACGAGCTGGCCGTCTTCGTCATAAATCGTATCTTCGGCGAGGACTTGGCCAATGCCTTGAGCGATGCCACCATGCACTTGGCCCTCGACGATTAAGGGATTTACCACAACGCCGAAGTCGTCAACCACAGTATATCGGTCGATGGTGACGATACCTGTATCGGGATCGATTTCTACTTCAGCCACATGACATCCGTTAGGAAAACTAATGGGCGCAGTTTTGTGATTAACCTTGTGCGACAAACTATCGGGTAGGTCTCCCGTTCCCCCTAGTTCCCGCGCTTTTTCCGCTATTCTTATGATACCAATGTTTCTGTCGGTGCCTGCAACGGTAAATACGCCGTCGGCAAATTCTATATCCTCAACTGCTGCCTCTAACAGATGTCCAGCGAGTTTTTTTCCATTTTGAACTATGGTCTCCGCGCATTCGATAATTGCGCCACTTGCGGCAATCATCGAGCGCGAACCGCCAGACCCGCCGGCACCTGGGCTCATTTCATCGGAGTCGTGTTGGACAAGTTTGATGGCGTCGAACGGGATACCTAGTTGGGCTGATAGCACTTGTGCGAAAGTGGTGGCATGGCCCATGCCAAAATCTTTATTGCCGGTGACCAGAGTTACCGACCCATCTTCTTCGAAGCGTATGTCCGCCAATTCGGTTCCCGGTCCGGCCGTGGTTTCAAGGTATGGAGCGATGCCAATGCCGCGGAGTATCCCGGCGGCGTCTGAAGACGCTTTCCGGGCTGGGTATCCGATATAGTCGGCTCGTTCGAGACACATGTCCATAATCGTCTCGAATTCGCCAGAATCGTATATCAAATCGACGGGTGTAGTGTGGGGTAACATATCAGGACTGATCAAGTTGCGACGGCGAAGTTCGACGCGGTCGATGCCCATTTCTGCGGCGGCCTTGTCAATCAAGCGTTCAAGGAAGAACTTGGACTCTGGGCGTCCTGCTCCACGATACGGACCGGTGGGAACGGTGTTAGTAAAGATGCATTTGGCGTTAAAAGAGATTGCCGGAGTTTTGTAAACGCTGATGATGTTGCGGCTCGTTACCATCGTTGCTGGCCAAGGCCCCATTGCTGTAAGATAAGCACCCATATCCCCAACGCCTTCAACGCGGAGTGCCGTAAAGTTCCCTTCATGGTCGAGTGCTAAGGCGAGTTCGAAGGTCATTGCACGACCGTGATGGTCGGAAAGGAAACTCTCTGATCGGTCGGCGGTCCATTTAACTGGTCTGCCTAATTTACGTGCGGCGTGAAGCACAACTATTGCTTCGTTAAAGGCGCTACCCTTCATACCGAAAGAGCCGCCAACTTCTTTTGAAATTATACGCATTTTATCAGGCTCAACGCCCAGCATTTTAGACATGGCGCTGCGATATCCAGCTACGCCTTGCGTCCCTACGTGAAGGGTGAAGTTTTTTGTATTGGCGTCAAATTCTGCTACCGTGGCGCGTGGCTCCATTGCACTTACGATAACACGTGTATTGGTCAGTGTGACTTTTGTGACGTGTGCGGCATCTTCAAAGGCTTTTTCCACGGCAGCATCGTCACCCCATTGAAAGTCCAAACATGTATTTCGTGGTGCCTGCTCCCATACCTGCGGCGCACCCTCTTTTTCGGCAGCAACTGGATCTACAACGGATGGGAGGTTCTCTAGATCTAACGTTACCATTTCAGCGGCATCACGCGCTTGCGTAGGTGTTTCAGCAATTACTGCAGCTACGGGATCGCCAACATGCTTCACTTTTTGAATCGCCATTGCGGGGCGCGGCGGTACCACTGCGGCTGAACCGTCGCGGCTTTTCACACTAATAGGACAGGGAATATCATTAACGCCGGCATCCCGAAGATCTTGACCGGTGATCACAGCAATAACACCAGGAGCTGTTTTTGCTTTAGAAATATCGAGGTTTTTAATGATGCCATGGGCAACAGGCGACCTCAGAAAAGCACAATATATCTGACCTTCGGCGCTGTAATCGTCTGTATACTGGCCTCGGCCGGTCAGTAGCGTGGGGTCTTCTGTTCGCAAAACAGGCTGGCCAATACCGAATTTTAGGGGTTCCAGAACGCCATCGTCGGGCATGCTTAAAGCCTTCTCAAAAGAAAATGATCAACACAGGATATCAAAGCATAGATTACGCGCAATCGGTCAAAAACGCACACGCATGGAACTACCTGGCGTTATTGACTTAGTCTCTTTACCGTTCGACGATAGAATCAATAGCGGCATGATAGAAGTTTCCGGAGGTCATCATGGAAGCCAAAATTCGAAAAACATGCGTCATCGTTGAGGAAACTCAAAGGGATATGGGTAGGGCTGTTGATCCGCCAACGCGGAAGGCAGCAGCATTAGCCGTGATCAAAAATCCCGCTGCAAATAAGTTCCAAGAGGACCTGGCGGTGTTATCGGAGATTGGTGCTGAGCTAGGCGAGATTCTAGGAAAGATGTGTGTCGAGGCATTAGGGATTAAACCTGAAGAAGCCGAGAGCTACGGCAAAGCTGCGATTGTCGGTGAGAATGGTGAATGGGAACATGCCGCTGCGGTTCTGCATCCAAAGCTCGGCGGTCCATTGCGTAAGGAGGTCGAGAAAGGGGCAGCCCTCGTACCTTCGGTTAAAAAGATGGGTGGTCCCGGTGCTTCGATTGACGTGCCGCTGGGCCACAAAGACGCAGCTTATGTGCGCAGCCACTTCGATGGAATGGAAGTTAGGCTTGCTGATGCGCCGCGTGCCAATGAAATTTTAGTAGTCATCGCGGTTACCGACTCCGGACGGCCGTTTCCCCGGGTCGGCGGGTTGACGGTAGATGAAATCGTCGGCGAAGACGGGCTTCGATAGATAGCCGCTGCGATTAAACATTGGAAATATGCAAAAACAAAAATTGATTGTTGTAAGCGACCAGTCCTTCGGGGCTTAGTGGCCGAATAAAACTGGGAGCATTCTATTTGTTGGCGGCACGTAAAGTAGTTTCCGATCTCTGAGTCGAACGTGTGACGTTACCTCTTCATCAAAAAAAAGCCGACCTTAACAGCGGAAAACGCTTTCTATATAATCATTTGTATACAAACAAGTTTCAGGGATGCCTATAAATGGTGTGTAGAGGCAGCGGGAAAATTGTAGGTGTCGATGTTGGTGGTACATTTACTGATTTGATTTTGCTAGACCCGCTATCAGGTGAAGTTCGTCTATCCAAAGTTCCGAGCACCACCGAAAACCAGGCATTCGGTGCTCTATCGGCGCTTGAACAAGTGGCGGAAGATTTAGCAGAGATTGATTTAATCGTTCACGGAACAACCACGACGACCAATGCTGTACTTGAAAGGAAGTTAAGTAAGACGGGCCTCATCACAACTCGGGGCTTTCGCGATGTATTAGAACTAGGCCGTCGAACGCGCCCATCACCTTATGGGATGACTGGAAAATTCGAGCCTATAGTTTCCAGAGAATTCCGTTTAGAGGTTGATGAACGGATAGATGCCGAGGGTCGCGTCGTTACACCCCTAAACGAGAATGAGGTCGCGGATGCAGCTAGGGAGCTTCTGGAAGCGGAATGCGAGTCCGTCGTCATCCACTTCTTGCACGCCTACGCTAATCCTGCCCATGAGCTTCACGCTGCGAGGGTTGTTCAAGAGGTCTGGCCAAACGAATATATTACAACGGGACATTCCCTCTTGTCCGAGAGCCGGGAATTTGAAAGGGGTGTTACAGCTGCAGTAAATGCGTCTGTGCAGCCGCTCCTCGAAGTCTATATCCGCCAACTTGTTGAAGAACTGCATGCCAACGGTTATTCGGGAGAGGTTCTGGTAATGAATGGCAACGGAGGCATGGTCTCTTCGCACTACGTTGCGAGAGAAGCAGCGAAAACTGTCATGTCAGGTCCCGCGTCGGGCGTGAAGGCTGCGGCATACACCGGTAGTCGTGCGGGATTTAGAAATCTTCTAACGTATGACATGGGGGGAACGTCCTCTGATGTTGCTTTAATCCTCGATGCCGAACCAGCAGTTTCCAACGAGATTGAAATTGAATATGCGATGCCGATCCATGTTCCGATGGTGGATGTGCGGACAGTTGGCGCAGGCGGTGGATCGATAGCGAAAATTAACCCCGGCGGTTTGTTAGAGGTAGGTCCAGAGAGTGCTGGAGCAAATCCGGGCCCAATCTGCTACGGAAATGGCGGCACGAAGCCGACAATTTCGGATGCCAATCTGCTATTAGGCCGACTTAATCCTGAAAAATTTGCTTCTCTTCAAAGTTCAAGTTCGATCGAAATGGTTGAAGAGCTATTTGAACGTGAGCTTGGGGCGCCGTTGGGTATAAATGCTGTTGGCGCAGCTGAAGCTGTCGTTCGTATCGCCAATACAAAGATGGCTGGTGCAATCAGAATGGTATCGATCTCTTTAGGCGCAGACCCTCGAGATTTTGCTCTATTCGCGTTTGGTGGAGCTGGCCCCCTTCATGCAACAGCGTTGGCACGTGAATTAGCGGTTCCAAAGGTTCTTATTCCGGCTCGCCCCGGTATCACAAACGCGCTAGGCTGCGTAGTTGCGGATCTTCGACACGATTTTGTTAATACGGTTAACAAGCCTCTAGATGCTATCGATATCGACGATGTTCACGCGGTATTTGAACGTCAAATTCGCGAAGGAGAGAATTTAATCAATGGCGAAAAAATTGCGATAAAAGAAATTAACCGTTTTTACAGCGTGGATATGCAGTTTGTCGGGCAAACCCATCTGTTAAGGGTTGACCTCGATTTCCCTACGCCCTCGACACACGAGTTACGCGCCGCCTTTGAAGATGCTTACTTCAAGCGCTTCAAGGTGGATTTGCAAGAAATACGGGTTAATCTCGTAAATATTAATACTTCGGTGGTAGGGCGACGCTCAGAACTCGATTTGTCCACTTTGATAGATCCAAAAGGGAAAAAGTTATCGCTGTCTGAAGCGGAGACGGGCTATCGTCGCGTTTTCTTCAACTCCGAATGGCATCGTACTCCCGTGTATTGGCGTGATCACTTGCCATCTAATCTTCAGCTAAAGGGGCCCGCTATAATCGAACAGATGGACTCTACCACAGTGCTTGAGCCAGGTGATTATGCCGAGTGTGACGATGATGGGAATATGATAATTACGATTGGAACTTCTTTATGAGTATCGACGCGATCACCCTCGGCGTGATCCAAGCAGGTCTGCAGCAGGTCTGCGATGAGATGGACCTTAGTTTTTCAAGGGCGGCATTTTCGCCCGTTATCGCTGAGGCGAATGACCGATCGGATGGAATCTACAGTGCAGCAGATGGGGCGCTTATTGCCCAAGGCGCAGGCGGGCTACCGGTATTTGTAGGCACAATGCAATACTCCACCCGCACATTGATAAGAATGATTGAAAAAGGCGAGGTTCCAGCGCCTAGGCCTGGTGATATTTATATCGTTAACGACCCTTATCTCGGGGGCACTCATTTAATGGATGTCCGTTTTGCGCGACCGTTTTACCGGGAAGGAAAAATATTTTGCTGGCTTTCGAATACGGGGCACTGGCCGGATACAGGAGGCTCTGTTCCTGGCGGTTTTTCGGCCTCCGCAACAGCCGTGGAACAAGAGGGTCTTCGCTTGCCGCCTGTTCGTTTGTTTAAAGAGGGTGAGCTGGATCGAGAAATCTATTCGATCATTTGCTCGAATATTCGAGTTGCGGATCAACGCATCGGCGATGTTAAAGCTCAAGCGGCGGCACTGTTGGTTGGTGAGGAACGTCTCAACGCTCTCATAGATCGTTACGGGGACGCTACTGTATCAGCGGCAATTGACGATCTACGAACCCGGGCTGCAACTCAGATGAGGGCCTACATCCGAGATATTCCGGACGGCATTTATGAATCGGTGGCGATTGTTGACAGCGATGGCGTTGTTAACGAGCCTCTGGAAATACGGCTTGCAATCACCTCTCAAGGAGATGAATTAACGTTTGATTTTGCGGGTTCTAGTCCACCCTGTCGTGGACCAATGAATTCCGTTTTAGCTACAACACATAGCTCAATTTATCTTGCGATGAGGCATATTTTCCCCGAAGTGCCAATAAGTGCGGGAGCTTTCGAGCCTCTCAATATTATTCGCCCGGCCGACACTTTTTTAGATGCTCAATATCCTCGGCCGGTATCTGGATGCGCTGCCGAAGTCTCGCAAAGGATTGCAGAGGCGGTTTTTGCAGCCTTAGCCGAGCCGTTACCTGAAAGGGTAACAGCCGCCCCCGCGGGTACGAGTGGGAATTTTGCGCTCGGAGGGAATGACCCTGAGCGTGACCGAGACTATGTCATGTATCAAATTTCAGGGGGGGGCTACGGTGGTAACTACCTGCATGATGGGCTGTCTAACGGTTGCTCAACGATCGGTATTTCAAAGGCGCCACCCGTTGAAATTATGGAACAAGCATTTCCTGTGCTTTTTCATCAATATGCTCTGCATGAGGGATCCGGGGGTGCGGGTCGGATGCGTGGAGGCTTTGGTTTGGAATATGAGGTTGAAGTTCGACGCGGACAGGCGCAAGCCAGCTTTGTGATGGACCATGGTCGTGTCGGGCCTCAGGGTGCATTAGGCGGGAAAGAGGGAGGAAAAAATAAAGTTACAGTCTGGAGAGATGGGATTGCTCACATACCGGATCATTTCTCCAAAGAACAAAACATTGCGTTGAATGCGGGAGATCGCGTTCATGTTCGCACTCCTGGCGGCGGCGGTTATGGGGAGCCGTTTGAAAGAGATCCTAATCTTGTGCTTGAGGATGTTAGATTAGGGCGTTACTCGGTTGAAGAAGCTCGGGAGTTATTCGGGGTTGTCATTGTTGGGCCACCTCTAGCTGCAGATTTAACTCAGACGAATAAATTGAGAGGTCCCATAGTTAATGAACCGTCGGTATAGTCCCTGATTTTCTGTCTGCAGGGGTTTTCCCACTCATATTGAGCGTTGTTTTAATCTCCCGATTGACTGCATGGTTTTTAGTCTAAACCTCTAGTCTTTACGAAGAGCCCGAATTTCGTCGATTAGATGCTTCCAAACGGGCGCAGAGCTCGTCAGTGTTTTGCACGTCGCCAAAGTGTGTGTAAAACGCGATCAACGAGTTGGCGTGCTCCTCATCTGATGAGGTGGCGCATCCATCCGATACCATAAGGGCTCTGTAGTTTAACATCATAGCGTCTCGGGCCGTGCTCTCGCAGCACACATTTGTTGCGACGCCGCAAACCAGGATATTCTCGATGCTGTTATCTTTCAGTATTAATTCGATGTCAGAAGAACCCTGGATAAATGCGCTGTAGCGACGTTTAATGACGCGAAAATCTTCGTCCCTTACATCGAGATCGGGCCAAAGTTCAAATGGCCACTCGCCCCGTTGCATAGAATTTACCCGGAGCTCTGCTTTCTCTGGGAGGTAACGCTCGTGCGCAGTGCTCCAGCTTTCCTGCGTATCAGCGGGGGCTAAGTTCTGAATCCATATCACGATACCGCCGGTGCGTCGTACCGTATCAGCAATTCGATTGACGTTACCCACAACACTTTGTCCCACCGGGCAGCCAGCTTGCTGGCTTTCGTCCATGAAGTAATTTTGCATGTCGACGACTACGAGGGCAGTCTTTTCGGTCTCGAACGTTTCTTGTGAATGTTCGCGGCCCATCCGATCGATCATTTTGTCTATGTACTTTTGCGGCATTTCAAAGTGATGGGGCATTTCGATCCTCGATGTTTATTTTCGATATTATACTTGCTTCACAGTTTCAGTTAAAGTTTGACCCGCCATTAACATGAATAACCTCCCCCGTTATGAAGCTCGCTTTCTCGGAGATCAGAAATATGCCTGCATTGGCAATTTCTTCTGGCTCACCGAAACGACCCATCGGAAAACGCTTTGACATCGCGGCGCGTTGGTCCGTTGAGTAATCTGCGATCATTGCTGTTTCGGCGATACCCGGGCTGACAGCATTGCACCTGACCTTGGGTGCTAAAGATCTAGCAAGAGACCTGTTGAGGCCAATAATAGCTGCTTTAGATGTGGCATATGCCGGGCCGCCCTGGCCGTTGCCGCCGGTCACCCCGTAAAGCATCGAAGCTGAAGTAGTCAGTACTATCGAACCGCCGTTATGCGACATCATATTATGCGCTGCTGCCTGCGAAATTAGAAAGGATCCAGTCACGTTTACGGCCATGATAAAATTGCATTCCTCTGCATCCAACTCGTCCCAGCGTTTTGTTGAATGCGCTGCGCCCCAGTGCATTAGCGCATCGAGATTCCCAAACTTTTCTACTGTTTTGATTACCGAAGATTGACAGTCTGCGGTTTTAGAGACGTCGCCGCAGAAGAATTCCACCTCCTCGCAATTTGGTAATTCGGCGCGCATAAGATCTTCTTGTGGATCAAACGCAACGATGCGGTGCCCTTTTTCCAAGAGCATTTTTGCGCTTGCAAGGCCGATGCCGCTCGCCGCTCCCGTGATCAAAATCGTCTTTGACATTGAATTCCTTGAATTGATTAGCGTCTAAACAGAGTGTAAGGTAAAACGTTATAGTAGTTGAGTGGCGGCTTGAAATTTTGCAGTCTCTCCGCCAAAAAGGCTAATTCAAAAAATAGCGGTTGTTTCCAGGATCGCTATACCAGGAGTGGGTATGTCTGACACCTCAAGTAAACCTTTGCCGAAGCCGATCTTGTTTGGGATCGTCACGATCCCACGTTTTATAATCGGGGTCGCGATCCTTGCCGGTATTGCGATCAACATTGCAAACGTTATCGGAAGGTACTTTTTCCTTGAACCGATAATCTGGGCTGAAGAAATTATGATCTATATCATGGTTTGGACTGTCTTCATCGGGTCAGTGTTGGTCGCATACGAAGGACAGCACCTGAAGATGGATTTCTTCTCTTCCACGCTTCCCTCGCCTTTTAAAGAGATAGTCAATTTTATCGCGGCGGTGTCCGTTATCCTCGTATGCCTCTACGTGATCCCAAATAACTGGACGGTTGTCGAGTTGATGTGGTCGAATGATCAACGCAGCGTAGTTGCGGAGTTGCCTATGGTGATACCGCACTTTGCATTGCTGCTAGGTTTCGTGATGACGTTGATCGCAATAGCCGTGCGCTTCCAATCACATGTCAAAGGGAACTTAACTAGTGAAATCGACAATATGGTTGGTGAATACGGCGGTGACGGAGAAGACATCGTTACTACGTTAAAAAATTAGACCCTTGAGCAAGAAGAACGGTTAAAAAAGGAGCTTATCCATGGAATGGATTATGGGAATTGTGCCGGTTATCCTGCTTATCCTGGGTTTCCCGATTTTTGTCATCCTGTTAGCAACAGCAGCGATAGTTTTGATGCTCTTCGCCCCGGTACCGCCGATGGCGATGCACATCAATATGTTTGGGAGTGTCGATAAATTTGCTTTAATGGCAGTTCCATTTTTTATCTTCGCCGGCGAAATCATGGGCCATGGCGGGATCTCTAAGAGGATTGTCGCTTGGGTGCTCTCGATCATCGGTGGTGTGCGCGGGAGCTTGGCTCTGACAACCGTTGGCACGTGCACTGTTTTCGGGGCCATATCAGGGTCAAGTCCGGCTACGGTAGCTGCGGTCGGTCGATTACTATACGGCCCGCTTAGAAACGCCGGATACAATGAAAAATTCTCATCTGGTCTTCTAGCGTCCTCGGGGGCGATTGCGTCGGTAATTCCTCCCTCGATTGGGATGATCCTCTACGGCGCCTCTGCCGAGCAATCGGTCGCGCTGTTGTTCATTGCGGGTGTTTTCCCCGGCCTTTTGATAGCTGGTCTTATGGCGTTGTTCATCTATGCTTACGCGCTGCGGATGGGCATTCGCGAGGCAGCAGGTTTCTCGTTCAAACAATTCCTCACAGCTAGTAAGGAGGGTGTTTGGGCGCTTGGCACACCGTTCATAATCCTAGGTGGGATTTATGCTGGTATTTTCTCGCCGACTGAGTCAGCGGGGATAGCGTGTGTTTACGCGATTATCGTTACTCGTTTCATTTACGGAGATATATCTTGGAAGGGAATATGGGATGTATCCGTAAACTCAATGTACTTAACTGCACAGGTATTGATTATCGTAGCAGCTGCTGGTGTTTTCTCTCAGCTCCTTACAATCAGCGGGATCCCGCAAGATGCCGTTATGGCCATCCAAGAACTCAACATGCAGCCATGGATGGTTTTGTTAGTTATTAACATATTCCTTCTATTCGTTGGCTGTGTGTTAGACCCTGGTTCCGCAATTTTGGTTCTCACGCCCTTACTTGCGCCGATAGCGATGGCGATGGGCGTGGACTTGATTCATTTCGGTATCATAATGACTGTTAACCTTGCAATCGGCATGTTCACGCCGCCATTTGGCCTGAATATTTTTATCACGCAAGCATTGTTCAAGGCTCCATTGTCCAGCATTTATCCTGGCTTGGTGCCCTTTATCATTGTCAATCTTATCGCCCTTGTCGTGATTACTTACGTGCCGGAATTGTCCTTGTACCTTCTCCAATTCGTAAATTGATGGGTCGGTTTGGGTCTTGCATATTATTTAGGGAATAGGTGATCAACTGGCTGCCACAGCAGTTGAGTTTGAAGATTGCCAGTAGCAGGTAACCATGCCCTGGGCTCAGTAGCGCTTGTTACGACCATCTTGTGCTTTGGGACGCTTTGGACATGCGCCAAATTGTCCTTAGACTATCTTCCACCCCTCTGGTTTACCGCCGTCAGGTTCGGGATAGGTGGTCTATTTATTGCCACCGTATTGTGGTTTCAGGGAAGGTTGGCCATCCCAGACCGGGCAGATATTCCGATAATTCTATCCGTTGGTGGTATAATGTTCGGGGTTTATTCGTCAATTTTCCAGTGTGCGTTAGAATTTATCCATGCTGGTCGAGCGACGGTCCTTGGCTACACAACTGCAATATTTGTGACCCCAATTGCGATATTATTTCTCGGTGAGCGTTTGAACAGGGTGACCTTGCTGGGACTCGTAAGCGCCCTGGTCGGGTTTCTGCTGCTTTTTAACCCTGGAGAGCTTGATTGGTCGAATAAAAAACTGGTGTTTGGAAATGCGATGCTCGTTGCCTGCGTGATTTTGTGGTCAGGAGTAATCATACACCTCAGGGTTCATCGAAGGGTAACTGACACACTCGCTTTGGTGCCATGGTATCTGTTAGTTGCCTTCATTGTCGCTGCAACTGCGGCAATTATCTATGAGGGATCTCCGGTTTTTGAGGTCGGAATAACCGGATGGGCAATATTTCTATACGCTGGTGTGGTTTGCAGCGGAATTGGTAATTGGGGTGTGACAACTGCTATCATGAACCTACCCGCAACGACATCGACAATTGGTTTGTTGGGCGTTCCTGTTTTAGCCTTGGTGATTAGTGTTGCATTTCTAGGCGAAATCTTAACCTGGTCCCTCCTTTTTGGTTTAGTGCTTATTATTTTTGGAATTGTTGCCGTAACCTTCTCGCAGCGGCCTGAAAAAAGAAAATTGGAGAGAGAAAATGCTTTGTGATCTGGTGTGTGCCAATGTTAACCGATAAAACTGTTATCGTAACGGGCGCTGCTAGCGGTATTGGTAAGACGTGCGCTTCTAAACTTATTGATGACGGTAACCGCGTCGTTGCCGTAGATCTAGACGGTGATCGCTTAAGATTAGCGTTAGGCAACGAGACGGAAAGCCTAAAATTTATCCCAGGCGATGTGTCATTTGATTCTACAGCAAAAAATGCATCGCAAATGGCGGTGGATGTATTTGGGTCGGTTGACTGTCTGGCCCATTTTGCGGCGGCGCATTCAAAGTTAAACTGGGAACTGGCCGACGCCGACGAGTTTAATCGCATTTTTTCGGTAAACGTAACGGGCTCATTCCTTATGGCAAAAGCCGCCGCAAAGGTCATGATAAAGCACAAAAAAAGGGGTGCGATAGTGTTGACGGCATCGGGCGGTGTATTGATGGGGGGAACGGGCGAAAACGGAAGGGGCGGTCCTGCTTACACGACTTCAAAAGGTGGAGTGCTGGTGTTAGTGCGCACACTCGCGAAGGCCTGGGGTAAATACGGTATTCGCGTGAATGCAATTAGCCCTGGCGTAGTAGAAACAGCGATGACGTCGGAGTACTCGGCTGACGCTATGAAGGATGCCGCTGCCCGCGCGGCGCTTGGGCGGATATCTCAACCCGAGGAACAAGCAGCGGCTGCTATATGGCTACTATCGGAAGAGGCAGGTTTCATTACTGGTGAGAACACCAATATAAACGGTGGTGCGGCCTTCGGTTGATGCTGCCATAATGGATAAACGCTCGATCGGATATTTCGCGTTGATGGGTGCTATAGTTGGTTATGGCGGACTTTGGCCTGTCACCCGTAAAGCCATCGAGACCATCCCACCCTTTTGGTTCGCTTCGTTGCGGATGTGGGTTGGAGTAATGATCCTAGTCATTGTGCTGTTTACGACACGCCGTTTGAGAATGCCGTCGCGTCATGACTTGCCGTTGATCCTATCAATAGGTTTTTTGATGTTGGCGTTCTACACGACGTTAATGCACCTCGCGCTCTTGTATGTTGAGGCGGGGAGGGCTGCGCTTCTAGGCTATACCACCCCTCTTTGGGTTCTACCTGCCGCTTATTTTCTTTTTGGTGAGACGCCATCGCGCCGCAAACTAATAGGTATGGCGATTGCAATGACCGGTCTAATTATTCTCTTTAACCCTCGTGCCTTTAATTGGTCCGACAGCGACGTGGTCCTCGGTAACGCGCTGTTGCTTTTATGTGCGCTTCTTTGGTCGGTTACCATAATACATATCCGCGGACATCGGCCAGTATTAACGCCAATCCAGCTTGCCCCTTTCCAATTAATGATTTCCGCATCATTCATCGGTATCTTAGCCCTTTTATTTGAGCCATTTCCTGATGTTACGAGTTGGACAACCGCAGAAACCGGCCTGTTTTTTTACGGTGCAACTTTTGGGACAGCGCTCGCTATGATGTCAGTGACGACCTGTGTTCGCTATTTGCCGACGGTCGTCTCAACGGTCGGTCTGCTCGGCGCACCGGTTTGCGCTCTAATTTTGAGCGTTTTTTTTCTAGGCGAGGTGCTAACCCTTGATCTCGCGTCGGGGCTTATCCTTATTATCGGCGGAATTGCCATGGTTTCAGTACCCAAAAGTAGGTCGAAAGACGTCGCACAGTTAAAAGGTTAAATAAACATATTTTTTAGTTCTTCACGACGCACTTTCCCGCGTTTATTCTTAGGTAAAGCTGTGATGAACTTCACTGTTTTTGGCCGCTTGAAATCGGGCAGAATAACCGCGGCATGTGCAAGAATTTCCTCTTCCGACGTTACGGCGCCATCGGACTTGACCACGAAAGCAACGATCTCTTCCCCCCAGATCCGGTCGGGAACGCCGACAACGGCTGCTTCATGCACGTCGGGGTGGCTCATAAGTGCAGCATCTATTTCTAGGGGAGCTACCGAGGCGCCGCCTCGCAGTATCACGTCCTTGATCCGCCCGGTAATGGTAATGAAACCGGCGTCGTCTGCCATACCAAGGTCACCGACACGTGTGCGTTCGGTTAGGCGAAAATGTGTTCGATCCTCCCATACGCCCTCTGCGGAGATTGACGCTGTTGCGGTCTGCGGGCCTCGCATAGTGATTTCGCCCTCAACCCCCACCGGGCATTCGGCACCATTCGGATCGACGATAGCTAGATCCATGTGGCGCGCCGGTGGTCCAGCAGTGCCGATGCGGGCCATGTTGTGACGGTTACCGGACAGCCATCCGCCTTCGGAGGCGCCATAAAATTGAAGCAATTGAATACCGTAGTGTTCTTCGAATTGACGCCAACGCTCCGGAGCTAGCGGAGCCGAACTAGCAGTCATCAAACGAAGCGATGCGATCCCTTGGGGGTCGAAGGCAACCGGCTCATCCAATAATATATTTATTACAGTGGGCACCCCTGCAGCGACAGTTATTCCATAGTCTTTAATCCAGCCCATGAACCGGGAGCGGGAGAAACTCTCTGCCATTACAACGGTCAAACCCAAAGAGACGAATGGCATAAATGTGACAATCTGCGGCGATAGCCAGCTGAAAGTTCGGTATTCGAGCAGACGATCATCGGCATTCATCCCGGTAAAGTCGATGGTTGACAGACCGCACAACCAGAGTCCGAGATGATCCCATACCACGCACTTCGGACGATCGGTGGTTCCCGATGTAGCAAAAATACATCCCTCATTATCGGGACGGTACTCAGTACCCGGTGCAGGCAAACCCTCCGTATTATCTGGCAGTTCGGCAAAGAATCCACTATTCGAGTCTAGCTTGGTAAATTCACGTGTTGAGCACGGCAATCCCGTCGCCAATGCCACCCCATCCACATCCCCTGAACGCCAAACAATTAGACGTGGGTCGATTGTTTTCAAGATAGATCGCATATGATTGGGAGCAATCTCCGCATGGAATGGGCAGGCGGATGCGCCGCAGCGCCACGCGGCAAACATTAATAGTAGTTTTTCGACACATTCCCCTGTCAATATAGCGACACGGTCACCGCCGCGAATTCCTTCGGACATCATTCGTGTGGCTATTCGATTCGTCAGAAGGTTAAGCTCGCCGAAAGTAATGGATATTTCCTGGTCAATCGCGTGGATTGCGGTTTTATCGGGGTGACGCCCCGCGTAGTCTGCGAAAGCCGCTCCAAGTGTGCGGAAGGGTATCTCTAGTGTTTCTGGGTTTGTATGTTCGGTCATCGTTGTTCAAAGGGAGCTTTATTAGCTATTAATGGTATCGCTAACAATTTGCTCAGGCGTTGTGTCATCGATATGAAGGCAACTGAATACTTTAATGGCCTCACGGATCAGCATTGTTCCGCCCTCTCGATCGAGCGCAAAATTATTGGTAACAAACGTAAGGCCATCATCGAAGAATTCGCGCCCGCAGGCTTCCGGGGCAGCAGAAACGTTTGTTGCAAAATATGTAAGACACTTTGAAATAGTCTTCAGGCTTTTTTAAAGCTGGCTTTTTCGACCAGCCACCTGAAATGGTCGTCGGGAATGACATGGTTATTTACATCATTACGTGTCATGTGCCCCTCTAATTTCGATTTTCCCAATGATAGTTGGCTTGTAACATTGTGCAAAACCTTTGAGATATAGAAAATTTTTTTCTAAGGGTAATTCTACGTTTGCACGCGGCGCCTGGTGCGTTGCGTAGGAGATCGCAAACAGTGAAACATGGCGGACACGCGCAATCCCGAGTAAAATCTCAATATTGTGCGATATGGTGGATAGTGCCACAACAAGTTCCACAGATACTGTAACCAGATGCATCCGGCTACAGCATAAAAATGACTGGAAAAAACATTCGGTGACAACACTCTTGTTTGGCCTTTGTCTCGGCGGAGAACACGACATCGATTACAATTTGAAAACGCTAAATATGTTTGTTCATGGGATGATGAATGAGATTATAGCGCCAGTACAGAACAAGCTTGCGGATGCGCAATTAAACTTTGTCTTTGGCCGTAAGAACATTCTGGGGGGGTAACACATGGCGGGACCATTGGACGGGGTCCGAGTAATCGAGTTGACTACTATGATCACTGGATCGCTTTGCGGTCAAATGCTTGGTGATATGGGCGCTGATTGCATCAAGGTCGAGAAAATCGACGGCGGTGATATGTTTCGAGCCTGGCGTGGTGGAACATATTCCTCTCAGTTCGGGGCCTACAATCGCAATAAGCGGTCAGTTACGCTCGACATAAGATCGGATGAGGGGCGTGAAATTCTGTTGAAGCTTGTTGAAACTGCCGATGTACTCGTAGAGAATTTTAGACCCGGCGTAATGGATCGCCTTGGATTGTCGTCTGAAGAGTTGCGCGATCGCAATTCACAGTTGATCTATTGCTCTATCACAGGGTTCGGCGAAGATGGCCCCTATGAAAAACGACCAGCCTATGATGCCGTAGCGCAATCTCTCTCCGGTGTTGCAAGCTTATTTGTGGATCCAAATAACCCACAGACAACTGGTCCTACTATTGGCGATAATATCACGGGCATTAACGCCTGCTATGGCATCCTGTCTGCGTTATTTGAGCGTGAACGCGGGGGGCCACCCCGATCTATTGCGGTAAATATGCTCGAGAGTTCCATCTGGTTTTTGCCGGATCCATTCGCCAATCTTACCCAGCAAAATATCCAGCCAAGCCCTACGTCGCGATCTGAAGCCTCGCAAAGTCACGCGATGAAGTGTGCGGACGGTAAGCTCTTAGCGGTGCATCTCTCGTCGCAGGAAAAGTTCTGGCTTGGCGTCACGGCGGCCTTAGGGGTGGAGCACATGCGTAATGATCCGCGTTTTGGAGACCGGATGTCCCGCATAGAGCACTACTTCGAGATGGGAAAAGAGTTTAAGAAGGCTGCTGCGACAAAACCGCGTGATCACTGGATGCCGAGATTAGAAAAAAACGACGTTCCCTATGCGCCAATCAACACCTTGCCAGATGTGTTTGAAGACCCGCAGGTAAAACATCTCGAGACATTCTTTGAAATTGAGCATCCGGAGGAAGGAAAGCAGATATTTAGTCGTCGTGCTGTTTACATTGATGGCTCACGTGACGATCAACCGCAACGCCCGCCGCCGCAGCTTGGAGAGCATACCGATCAGGTTTTGGGCGAGATTGGACTAGATGAGGCAGCGGTAAATAATCTTCGAAAACGCGGAGTTGTATAGCTATCGGTTTACGGGAAATTTCTGATATTTCTGGTTGAATAATTAGTGGTGTTTAAATTTAGTTGGCGTTCTGCGACTTATAGATAAAGACTGCTCGTAATTTGCTCAATCAACACTTTTGCTCTTTGCTAGGCATCAAAGAATGCCGTCTCAGCCGTGTGACGGAATATCAGTCGCTCGCGGTTCAGAAACTTTCTACCTGAGCCTAGCTGGTAGCAGTCTACCGTCAATCGCAACTAGGCCGGCTCCAATAAAGATCATGCCGAAGATGTGTCTCATGAGCAGTACTTCATTTAAAATGAATAAACCTAACAACACCGCACTAACTGGAATTAAAAAGGTCGCCAATACCAGGTTCGTAGCTCCTGCTCTCTCAAGTATTCTGAAATACAGCCAGTAGGCCAAAGCCGTCGAGACAGATCCTAAGCATATGAGAGCTGCTATTGCATTGACGCTCGGAGTTTCAAGAGACCATGGGGTGTCAACGAGAAGAGCAATCGGAACGAGAATAATCGACGATGCTAAGAGTTGTCCTGCGGCAGTGCCGGTCGCCGTCAGTCCCATTGAGCGGAACTTTCGACCGTAAATGGCACCAAAACTATAGGCAAAAGCAGCGCCGAGAACGGCAAATTGTGCGGTAACGGCGCTTCCGAGACCTTCCATAACATCGATGCCTATAAGTATCATAACGCCGATTAAACCGGCGAAAACCCCGATAAGCTTGGCGTAGGTGATTTTTTCGTCGGTAGTCAGGAAGTGGGCTACGAGAACTGTGCAAATAGGCGTTGCGGCATTTAGGATTGCCGCAAGACCCGAGGCAATTTCCTTCTGCCCCCAGACAATCAGGTAGAAAGGAATAACGTTGTTGATTATTGCTAAAAGAACTAATGCTCGCCATATCTCCCAGTTCTTCGGAAATCGCTGCCCTGAAAGGATGAGAATCACTGACAAGAATGCAGCCGCCACCACAACTCGGACCGCCACAATAGTGAACACCGGAAGTTCGCGCACAGCGATTTCCTGAAAGAAAAATGTCCCGCCCCAGACGAAGGACAGTAGGATCAACATTGCCCATAATGTGGGAGACATTGCTAATGGGTTATGGGTTTGCTTCATGACTCGAGTTTTGCGGGAACACCATAAATCGATGAATTCCCGATGTACTTTATTTTAAGTCCGGATCCCGATATTCGATATTGTTTATAAAATCGACTACCGCTGGCGCGATAGGATTTTTCATCTCTTCATAAACATGGCCGATGAGGCCCGCGGCTCGACTGACCGCAGCGACGCCTCGCATAACCTCGACGGGAAAGGATACCTCATTGAGCACCGCGCCGAGGGCACCAGTTACATTTAAAGTCAGCGGTTTTCCACGTGACTGCTCAATCTCTTCTGCAAGGACTTTTGCAAGCGAGATGTATTGGCCACTTACCCCAGCTTCCAGGGCAATCTTGAACATTTTTTCCGTTCTTGGATCGGTAGGGAAGTAGTAAGGGTGACCGTAACCCGGAATAAACTTTTTTTCTTCTTTGTGACGTTTAATTACCGAAACAGCAAATTCTCGCGGATCCCCTCCCGCGTCTACGCCTTCTCTAAAAATTGCGCCTGCACCAGCCATTGTGCCGGCAAATTTGTTTCCGACCATCATCGTGCCTGCAATCATCGGAAGCTGAACATCCTCCGGCAGGGAGTCATGAACCATACGTGCAACCAGTGCGGTAGGAGTAATGCCATGATCCATCAGGATTACCATGCAGGCATCGAAGGTCCGCGTATAGTTTTGCGGAAGCTCCCGACCCGTCACAAGGAGATAGAAGGTCTCGGAAAAGCTTTTTTCGCCGAGTATCTCGCCCAAAACATCTCGGCCTCTCATCCGAAATTGATCCGTGTCGGAAGTTGGCGTCCCGATCTGTGTAAAAGGCTTCTTTTCCATAGAGTGCTTCCTGATTTTTTGGTGCTTTGGGTTTATGCAGCAGCGAGGCGCAGAATCCAATCCTTTGGCTACACGCTCATTTCGGGTTACAATGAGATCGTTCTAGATATTGCAGGAGAGGGGGGATGGAGCTTCCCACTGGAAACGAGCGCTATTTTCGCATGAGCGTCGAAGAGTTCGACACCGAGAAGCTGATGCAAAACGCCGCGCGGCAGCGCGATCAACGCAAATTCAATGACATGTTAATCATTGATGTTGATGCGCACCATTACGAAACTGAATCCATGACGGAGATTGTAGAGTTCATCGAGGATCCGGTTTTACGTCAACTTGCTCGTTCGGCACAACAGATCGCTCACCGTGGATCAATGTTCTCGCTGGGGCGTGCCGGTTATCAGGATATTGGAGGCCGCGTCACCCGGTATCCACTTCGGGGGCTCGAGGATACTCCCGATGATGGCGTCCATCGCGACGTCCATCTTACCCATCGTTGGATGGATGCGATGGGTGTTGATTATGCCTGCGTTTTTCCAACGCCGATGCTGGGACTTGCCATGCACCCGCAACCTGATGTCGAGGTGACTATGGCGCGTGCTTATAATCGGTGGTTAGTGGAGAAAATACTTCCAGGCAACCCGCGAATAAAATCCATGCTGTATCTGCCGTTCAACGAGCCAGACGCCGCTATGAAAATCGTGGAGGATTTTGGTGACGCAGAGGGCGTTATCGGCTTCATGGTGACATCTGTGCGACATCGCCCGGTTCATCACAACGACTACATGAAAATCTATCGGGCCATAGAAGAACGCGGACTGCCAATTGGATTTCATTCGGGGTTTAATTGGGATGATCCCATGTTTCGAACATGCAACCGGTTTCTGGCGGTACATGCACTCGGTTTTACTTGGTATAATGTTGTGCACTGCACGAACTGGGTATTGAACGGGATGAATGAACGTTTTCCGGGCCTACCAGTTATTTGGATCGAATCCGGTATTTCCTGGATCCCATTCCTTATGCAGCGACTTGATACACAATACCGTATGCGATCATCTGAATGCCCGATACTTAAAAAGCTGCCCAGCGATTATATGCGCGACATGTATTACACGACGCAGCCGATGGAAATGCCGGATAATATAGAACTGCTCGAAACTACATTCAGAGCAATAAACGCCGAAACACAGCTGCTCTGGTCCTCCGATTATCCGCATTGGGATATGGATATTCCGTCTGTGATCTGGGATCTGCCATTTATAGGCGAGGAAGCAAAACGGAATATACTTGGTGGAACCGCGCAAAAGATTTTCAATATCGATGTCAGAGATCGACATCCAGCCTATGGGGCGATCGCGGCTGAATGATAAAAATTACGTGCCACGTCTGTAAGCGCCTCGCTTGACAGAGCGGGTTCGTCTGATACGAATGACGTAAGGTTAGACGTCTGTGATTTAGCCCTTAAATAGGGCTGACAAGGAAAGTTTAATGGAAGTTGATATGCTCGGCAGCGCCATTGAGGCGTTTCAGAATATGGCGAGCCTTGAAAGGCTCGGGTTTCTCTCTTTTGGTGTGATTATTGGATTAGTCCTCGGAGTAATACCGGGTTTAGGCGGACTAGTTGGACTTTCCTTATTACTACCCTTTACCTTCAATATGGATCCCTTTACGGCGCTGGCATTTATGATGGGTTTGCAAGCGGTGGTGGTGACATCAGACACTATTCCGGCTGTGTTATTCGGAGTGCCAGGAACAGTTGGATCTGCGGCGACAATCTTAGATGGCTATCCAATGGCTCGAAAGGGTGAGGCGGGTCGTGCCTTTGGAGCTGCCTTTTCCGCCTCAGTTATCGGAGGTCTTTTTGGTGCGTTGCTTCTAGGGGTAAGTGTGCCAATACTACGTCCAATAGTGCTGCAGATCGGTTCCCCCGAGTTACTCGCAATTTGCGTTTTCGGCTTGTCCCTAGTCGCAGTTCTCTCGGGCGGGTCACCGCTCAAAGGGCTAGCTGGCGCCTGTATAGGTCTTATGGTGGCGACTGCTGGCGACGACCCGCAGACCGGAACGTTAAGGTGGACCTTTGACTCACTTTATCTCTGGGATGGTTTGCCGGTTGTGCCCCTTGCCCTCGGCCTTTTTGCTATCCCTGAACTTGCTGACATGGCGATCACTAAGCAGTCTATCAATGTCAAAGCCGGGGAAAAACGAGACGCGCGTTTTGGTCAAATTGATGGAATCAAAGATACTTTGCGAAATTGGTTCCTCGTAATTCGATGTTCGTCGATTGGTTCATCACTTGGTGCGGTGCCAGGTATTGGTGCATCGGTGATCGACTGGATCGCCTACGGTCACGCCGCCCGATCTGAAAAGGGTGCAGCGGAAACCTTCGGTAAGGGTGATGTCCGAGGCGTTATTGCATCCGAGTCTTCAAATAATGCTAAAGAGGGCGGTGCTCTCGTGCCTACAATCGCATTCGGTGTTCCTGGTTCAGCATCGATGGCGCTTATTTTGGGCGCTTTTTTGATACACGGGCTTGTCCCGGGACCAGAAATGCTGACCAAAAATCTTGACGTTACTTACACCCTTGTTTGGTCGGTTGCGATTGCAAACATTCTCGGTGCTGGGATTTGTTTTACGTTTGCCAACCAGCTCGCAAAGGTAGCACTAATACGGATTGGGATACTCGCGCCAGTAGTATTGGCAGTAACCTATGTTGGCGCGTTTCAGGGCTCTAGGGCATGGGGTGATATTTGGGCGTTGCTGCTTTTTGGCCTGATAGGTTGGATCATGAAACGGTTGAGGTGGCCGCGACCGCCCCTAATTCTTGGCTTTGTGCTTGGAGGTCTGGTTGAGCGCTATATGTTCATTTCGGTCGAGCGATATGGAGCGGACTGGTTGTGGATTTGGCGCGATTATGGAGACGGTAATGTTGCTTTCGCGCCCTATGTGCCAATTATTTTTGCGGTCACTCTTTACGGAGTTCTGGCACCCATCATCAAAGGCTATCGCGCACGGGCGAAGACTACCCAGGCCGCTAGCAAGTTTGGCTTCCAGAAGGCAGCTATCAATCCGGATTTTTTCTTCGCGATAATTTTATTTGGCTTATTCGCCGTGGCGTTCGCTAACGCATCGACATGGGAATTCGGCGCACGCCTCATTCCGCAGGTTGTCTCTATCGCGGCGATGATTTTTATCGGGTGGCTGATCCTCTCTGCCCTATTCGTTGCACCTGGCGAGAAAGCAGAGGTTAGTGAAGAGGGTATTCCGGGCCGTGGAGAGGGTGGTGCGCCAGCTCAGAGCGACGTCCATTTTGATATTAGCGCTGACTACGGCGATCTGCCGGGCTCTGAGATCACAAAGCGGGTCATAACTTATTTTATTTGGTTGCTCTTTTTCTTTGGCGCATCGGCGGTAATCGGTCTTTTGCCCGCGATGTTCGTGTTCCTGGTTGGATATATGCGTTTCGAGGGCAAAGAAACCTGGGGTGTTACGTTGACGGTAGCATCATCGATCTGGGCATTATGCTATTTACTTTTTCACTATGTTTTGGTCATTCCATGGCCTCAGGCGGTTGTTGGGGACTGGTTTCCCCAGCTTCGGTCAATTCCTTGGGCAAATCTTTTCTAGTCCATTGAAGAAGAGAAAAAAACACCCCGGAGTATGTGCTCCGGGGTGTTTTGTTTTAACCAATTTTTGTTATTTAAAGCCGAGTACCATTTTGAGCTTCGCAATCGTCGGCTTAGGCGTCGCGTAAGCCTCCGCCACTAGTTTATTTAATGTGGCCCCTTCAACAGGATTAACTGGCGCATTGCGTTTCTTTGCATCGGCCAAGAATTTGTCATCATTCAGCATTGCCATGAACGCCTTGCGAAGCGCAGCAACGCGATCCTTTGGTACTTCCGGATGAACCCAGAACCCCATGCCTATCCGAGGGGCCACTTCAAGAAAACGAACCATCGCCTTTTCCTCGGCGCTTTTTGCTAAATTGATCAATTTAGGAATGTTCGGCAGGGCAGCAATCTCACCGCCGTAGCTGGCGAGGTGATTAAGCTTATTGTTGGCAACCCACGCCGGCTTTCCAGCGGTCCAGCCAGACCAGTAGTTCATTCGTCCGTGGACTTCGCCACCTTCCATTGCCTTATTAATTTTCGCGCCGCCTTTGTATCCCTTGACGATTTTAAATTTTGTTCCTGCAATATGATTTAACAATGTAGGGGCGAGATAGGTCTCAGAGCCAAGCCCAGTTGAACCCATAATCACTTCGGTTTTTTGGGCTTCTGCCAAGGTGCTAACGGGCGCCTTATGCCACACTGAAATTACAGCCGGGCGTGGGGTGATGGACCCAAGCCATTGGAACTTTGACGCATCAAACTTCATTTTTCGAAGAAGTGGGGCAAGAACCGATGGCGCCAAAGCCTCAGCGATATATGTGCCGTCTTTCGGTGCTGCATTGTACGCATACGCCGCCCCCTTGGTGCCTCCGCCGCCAGGACGCGACTGGATAATCACATCCGGGTTTCCGGGAATATGTTTTCCAAGGTGTTCGGTGGTGAGCCGCCCATATAGACCGAGCGTCGCACCGAGGCCCGAAGGTACCATTACAGTAACAGTTTTGCCCTTATAAAACTCTGCAGCCTTACTTTGACTGTGACCGCCAGCGATAGCATCGGCACTTATGCTGAGAACCGCGGCGACGGGTAAAGCTGAGATTGTTTGTTTTATACGCTTAGACATTAAGATCCTCCCTTTTTGTTTTTCATTTTTGCGCAGACAAAAGACTAGGCGGCTGGCGCACAAATGAAAAGGGGGTTTACAGATTGATCAGTCACCAACAGTCCGGGTTGCCCTCGCTACGATTTGAGGGCATTCATTGAATTCGAAGGAGAAAAAAATGTCAGACGCCGCAAAGGCACCTTCAAAAAGGGGGAGCACGAAGACAAGCGATAACCTTACCCGTGAGGCTTGGGTTTCTGGCGCTTGGG